>JAJXXG010000358.1 GCA_021781255.1 Acidobacteriota bacterium | reverse complement strand
AAAGAAGAGCCTGCGCTGCGACGCTTCAGAAATGGCCAGATGCTCCGATAGATTTCGAAACTGGTCCACGTAGCCATTGGCAAGTTCCGCGGCGCGCTTTGGGTCGCGGTCTTCAATTGAAATATGGATCAGTCCATCCTTGCTGCTGCCGTCCACGGTCGCATAATTTTCAAAGGCCTTGCGCGCATCGGAAAGATACTTCTTGTGATACTCCTGCATCAGGCCGAAGCGCTGCACCATGGCATCCTCAACGGTGCGGCTTTTGAACATGGCGACGTACATGTCATTGGGATTCTTGAGGCCGAGGCTGCCTCCCGCAAGCGCGGCCATGCCGCCCAGATTGCCAAGCTGCGATGTCAGTGCGGACGCCATCGAAGAGTTCTGTTGCGGAGGCAGAAGCGTGACAGTTGCCGTATAACGCTTGGGCAGGATGAGCGAAATGATGATCGCGAGAAGAGCGAAACTTGCCGTGACCCAGAGGATGATGCGTTTCCGCTCGGCAAGAACAATCAGCAGATCCAGCAGGGAGATTTCGTCGTCCTCTTTTGCGTGCCGCACGTCGCCGGGCGAGGAGGGAGGAGACGTGACGGGCTCTTGCTGTACTGAGAGCGAAGCATCGGTGGCCATGTGTTCCTGCTGAGTGATGAGATCTGACGGCTTCTTCTACTTGCATTCTACAGGCAGAACGACCCGCGAAGCCGGCCATTAAACGCAATGGACTCAGCGAGCTTACCGGGGACTCATCGTGCAGAGGGGCAAGCCCTGTCAATCCATTGGGGCGGCGGAAGCCTGGTCGATATCGAGGGCGGTGAATTGCCGGTGCTGGCTGTTGATTTCCGTCCGGAGCTCATGCCATAACTCATCTGGAATCTTCAGGAAAATCTCCACGACGGAGGGATCAAACTGCGTGCCCGAGCAGCGCAGAATCTCAGAGCGGGCAATGTCGAAACCGCTGGCTTTGCGATAGGGGCGGTCGCTGGTGATTGCGTCCAGGGCATCGGCCACGGCGAAAATGCGCGCGCCGATGGGGATCTCGGTTCCGCGCAACCCGCTGGGGTAGCCGGTGCCGTCGAAGTGCTCCTGGTGCGTGTAGACAATGGCTGCGGCCTCGCTCAGGAAGGGAATTTTGCGCAGGATCTGGTACCCCTGGGTGCAGTGGTCGCGCATGATTTTCTCTTCTTCCGGGTTGAGCTTGTCCGGCTTGCGCAGGATTTCGTCGGGTATGGCCATCTTCCCGATGTCGTGCAGGTAAGCGCCGCGCGCGATCACCCTGATGTCGCCCGGGGAGATGCCCATGGCGCGCGCCAGCGCGATGGTGTATGCGGTTACGCGCTTTGAGTGCCCCTCGGTCTCAGAGTCCTTGAGGTCGAGCGCGTCGCCCAGGGCCTCCAGGGTAACGTCGTAGGAGTGCTCGAGGTCTTCCATTGCCTGGCGCAGCATTTCGGTACGGGCATGGACGACCTGTTCGAGGCTCTGCTGGTAGTTGTGGTTGTCCTGGAGGGCACGGCGATGATCGAGTGCGCGCTGCACGGTGGCGACCAGATGCTCGCGCTCAAAGGGCTTCAGCAGGTAGTCGTAGGCCCCGCGCCGCATGGAGTCGATTGCCACGCTGATGTCGTGGATTGCGCTGACCATGACAACGGGCAGGTGTGGCTGCTCGGCGTGGATGCGTTCGAGCAGGGCAATGCCGCTTTTGTCCTGCATCACAATGTCGGTGAGAACCAGATCGTAGGGGCTCTGGGCCAGCGAATCCACGGCTTCGGTGCCGCTGCCGGCCAATTGCACGTTGTACCCCTGGCGTTCCAGCGTGGCGCCGATCATCGAGCGGACATGCGCCTCGTCATCTACCACCAGGATGTGGGCAGACCGGCGCGGCTGCACATGCGCGCTCGCCTCCGCACCTGCTCCTCGAGATAACGTGGGGTTTATGCCACTCGTGTCTGCCAGGTTCGACGCCAATCCCATTCTTCTCCAGCGCTGCTGGCCCCCTTTGCCGATCCGGGACAGGAAGCGCTTCTCCTTTGGTTATAACCGGTGTGCCCGGCTGTTGAAGCCAAGATCCACTCCAGAGAAATGGTCGACAACGCTTCGTTCGATCGATTTGGGGAAAGGGAAGAATCCCGATTAGGACCGTAATAAATCTTCTTGCTCATATTGGGCCGGTCATCTCGCATCGTGCCGTGCCTGCTTTACACACCGTCACTTCAATCGGGACGTAAGATGAAATTACGCCAGCCGGAGCCCGGGTGCAAGCGTTTCCCCTGATAGTACCAAAGTATTCACGGGGGAGCCCGGATTTTCTTTTGCCGGAGGCCGGAAATGAATCCATTTACTTGATTTTTCAAGCTGTTGGCAGAAGAGCGCCTGCACACCGCCTCTGCCTTGTCATGCAGCATTCCCCGAGGGACGTCTATTCCTGCTTCTTTTGCCTGGCCTTTCGCGCGGCAACCCAGCCTTCCTTGGTGACCTGATGCGCCCGGCCGACAGCCAGCGCACCTGCCGGCACGTCTTTGGTAATGCAGGAGCCGGCGCCGATGTAGGCCCCGTCTTCTATGCTTACCGGCGCCACGAGCGTGGAGTCGCTGCCCACGAAGACGCCCTCGCCGATGCGCGTGGTGTATTTGTGTACGCCGTCGTAGTTGCAGGTGATGACGCCCGCCCCGATATTGGTTCTAGCGCCAACCTCGGCGTCGCCCAGGTAGGTAAGGTGGTTGGCCTTTGCGCCCTTGCCGAGCCGCGCCTTCTTGGTCTCAACAAAGTTGCCCACGTGGGCGTCTTCGCCAATCTCGCTGCCCGGCCGCAGGTGCGAGAAGGGGCCAATCCTGGCGCCGTCGGCCACCGTGCTGTCGGTCAGCACGCAGCCGGGCAGCATCAGCACTCGGTTGCCCAGGGCGCAGTTTTCGATGACAGAAAAGGAGCGGATGCGGCAGTCGGAGCCGATCCGGGTGCGTCCCAGCAACTGGACGAAGGGCTCAATCACCGTGTCCGGCTCGACCTCAACCTCGGCATCAATCACGCAGGTGTCAGGCCGGAAGATGGTGACGCCGGCAGCCATCAGGCGGCTGGCCGTGGCGGCGCGCAGCGCGGCGTCGAGCGCAACCAGTTCGGCAATGGTGTTGGCGCCCAGCACCTCAGCCGCTTCGGCTGCCTGCACGGCAACCACGCGCTCGCCGGCCGCGCGCAGCAGGCCTGCCATATCGGTCAGGTACAGCTCTCCATGGGCGTTGTTGGCGGTCAGCTTGTCCAGATGTTCCAGCAGCGGCGCGGTCTTGAAGGCGTAGATGCCGGAATTGATTTCGCGAATGGGTCGCTGTTCAGCCGTGAGCGCTTTCTGCTCAACGATGGCTTCCACCTCCGGCGAGCCTGGCGCGTGGCGCAATATACGCCCGTATCCGGCGGGATTCTCCGGCGCGGCGGTCAGAATCGTCATGGCCGCCTGCTCCGCCTGGTGAAAGCTCCAGACCTGCGCGATCGTCTCTGGCCGGATGAGCGGCACATCGCCCGAGAGCACAAGGATGTTTGCATAGCCCGCAATGGCCTCGCGAGCGCACTGGATGGCGTGCCCCGTGCCGCGCTGGTCGGTTTGTTCAACGAAGCAGACACCGCTCGTGGCCACGGCTTCCCGCACCCGCTCGGCCTGATGGCCGACGATGACGTGAATGTCTGCCGGGGCCACAATGCGGCTGGCGGCGGCAATCACGTGACTCAGCAGCGGCTTGCCGCCGATTTCATGCAGCACCTTGGGCCGGCGCGACTTGAGCCGCGTGCCCTTGCCAGCAGCCATGATGACGACGGCCAGCTTTGAGTCCCCCTGCTGACCGCCGGTCCGTTCCTTGCTCACTGCTTTTTCTCCTCCGCGGCATTCTGCTGCGGCTGTGGAATGGTGATGTCCACCGGGTGAATCGCGCCCAGGTTCAGCGCGTCCAGGCCCGGCTTGATCTCGGGTCCGTTGCCCACCACCAGAATTGCCAGCTTGTCCGGGTGGATGTACTTGCCGGCCACCCGCTTCAGATCGGTCAGCGTCACCTTCTCAATATCCGCCTTGTAGGTTTCAAGGTAGTCTGCGGGGTACCCGTAGAACTCCAGCCGCACCCGCTCGGCGAGCACCTTGTCCCTGGTGTCGTAGCGGAAGAGGAACGAGGTCAGGATATCTTCCTTGGCCCGCTTCAGTTCCTCTTCTGTGAAAGGCTTTGTGGTGAGCCCGGCAATCTCTTCCATGGCTGCCTTGGTGGCGTCCACGGTGGAGGCGCTCTTGGTAATGGCGACGACCCTGAACGTGGCTGGATGGTCATAGCTGAATCCATAGCCGCCGCCCACTGCATAGGCAAGTCCCAGCTCGGTGCGCACCTTCTGGAAGAGCCGGCTGCCAAAGCCGCCGCCCAGAATGTCATTCATCACCGCCAGCGCGGGAACGTCGGGATTGCGCCGGTCCGTTCCCAGTCCTGCAATCTGCACGTTGGACTGGTTCACGTCCTGCTTGTCCACAAAGTAGACGCCGGGCCTGGGGCCGTTGAAGACATCGTGCCGCGCGGGCAATGGCTGGACGCGCGGAAGACCTTCGAAGGTCGCGCGCAGTTTCGCCTCCATCGCGGCCGGGTCAAAATCGCCGCTGATGCTCACAATCAGCGGGCCGCCGATGGTGCGGTCGTGCCACGCCTTCAGGTCGTTCAGCGTCACCGTGCTCACGGTGGCCAGTTCCGGCTGGCGCGCGTAGGGACTGTCCGCGCCGTAGATCAGCTTGACGGCCTCGCGCGTGGCAATCTCGCTCTCGTCATCGTTGCGGCGAACGATGCCCGTCGCCTCCTGCTGCTGCGCCAGTTGCAGCTTTTCCGCGCTCCATTTGGGATGGAAGAGCAGGTCCATGGCCAGCGCATACACCTGGTCCGAGTCGCCCTTCAGCGAATCCCACGAGAGAGCAGTGGAGTCGATGTCTCCCCCGGTCTCAATGTGGGCCGCCTTGGATGCAAGCAGGTCGTCCATGGCGTCGCCGCTCATTTTCTCGCTGCCGCTGGTGCGCCACGCCTGGCCGTAGATGTCCACCAGGCCGGCCTTGGCCGCGTCTTCATTCCGTGAACCGCCGGGAATCAGCACCGACCCGTTGACGAAGGGCAGCTCATGATCCTCCTGCAGAAACAGGATGATGCCGTTTTTCAGCTCGATGCGCACCGGCTGGTGCGGCTTGAATTCATGCAGCTTCGGTATGGGAATCTGGTCCCAGGGCTTTGCCTGCTGGGCTGCCAGCGCAACCGGAAAAAGCAGCGCCGCAAACGCTGCGCCGGCAACCAGACCGCGGGAAACGCCATTCAGTGAGCGGGTCTTCATTGTGCGCCTCCGTTGTTCTTTGCCGCGGTTGTGGGAGCTTGAAAGTCAATCTCGGCGCTGGTCCGGTTGGTCGCCACAAACACCTCGTTCGCCACGCGGCGGATGTCGGCCTTGGTCACCTTGTCCACTCGATCCAGTTGCAGGAACAGCTCGCGCCAGTCGCCGTAGCGCGTCTGGTACTCGGCCAGCGCGTTGGCCAGGCCCTGGTTGTCGGCCAGTCCGCGCAGCAGGTCGGCGCGGGCGCGGGTCTTGTACATGGCCAGTTCCCCGTCGGTCACGTCGGTGGTCTTGAGCCTGTCAATTTCTTTGTGAATGGCCGTGCGCATTTCTGCCGGCGTGTGGCCCGGCAGCGGCACGGCATAAAACGCAAACAGGCTGGGAAACTTGTTGCCGGGGAAGGGACTGAAGCCCTGCGCCTCGGCGGCAATCTGCTGGTCGCGCACCAGGCTGCGATACAGCCGCGAGACGCGCCCGTTCGACATGATGTCCTGGATGGCGTCGTACACCGCGTCGTCCGGGTTGCGGTAGCTCGGCCGGTGGTAGCCCTCGATGTAAAAGGGCTGCGTCTGCTCCCGGATGACAACGGATTTCTCGGCAAACTGCTTCGGCTCGACCGTGGTCATGTCCTCGGGCTTGGGCCCGCCGGGCACCTTGCTGAAGTATTTCTCCAGCATCGGCAGCACTTCAGCGGCCTTCACATCGCCCACTACAGTCACAACGACGTTCGACCCCACGTAGTACTTCTTGTGAAAGTCCATCGCCTCGGTCGCCGAAATCTGGCTAACCTCGCTGGGCCAGCCGATGCCGCTGCGGCCGTAGTTGTGGGCCACGTAGGCAGTCGCCAGAAACTGCTCGACAAGCCGGCCGATGGGGTTGGAGTCCGTGCGCATGCGCCGCTCTTCCAGCACCACATCGCGCTCCTTGTAGAACTCGCGCGGCACCACGTCCGAGAGACGTCCGCTCTCAAGCCAGGCCCACAATTCCAGCCGGTTTTCCGGCATCGACCAGTAGTACATGGTCTCGTCCAGGCCGGTTGAAGCGTTCAGGCCGGTGGCCCCGTTGCGCTCGGCCACATCAGTGAACTGGTTGGGCACAACGTACTTGCGCGCCTCCGCCTGCGCTTCAACGAAGGCCTTCTTCAGCTCGGCCAGCTTCTGCGGATCGCGACCCACCGGCTTCAGATACTCGGCCTCGTAGGCGTTGTTGGCGGCTTCCACCTTGGCCAGCGCCACCTTCTCGTCGGGGTAGTCGTTTGTGCCAATCTGGCTCGTGCCTTTGAAGGCCAGGTGCTCGAACATGTGCGCCAGGCCGCTCTCGCCGTTGGGGTCGTTCACGTCGCCCGCGTCAATAAACGTGGTGTAGCTGAAGACCGGCGCCTCCGGCCGTTCGCAGATAATCAGCGTGAGCCCGTTGGGCAGCACCTTGGTCGTGATCTTCTGCTCAAAGCTCTTCAGATCCTGGGCTGTCGCCGCCTGCCATCCCGCGGCCAGAACCAGCAGCGCCACGGCGCTCTTCCAGGACCGAAAAAGGAATCTGCTCTGCATGGGTGCTCCTTAGCGCGGAGCGCACACCGCATGCTCCGCACTCTTCCAAACTATTGCGCCTGCGTGGGGGCGTCAAACTGTGTGCGCCGGGTTTGTCCTCGGCAGCGGGGCAGGCTGGGCCGCCCTGCGTGTGCGCGAAAACCATGCCTGCCCGCCAAATTGCCCTATACTGATGACTGCGTGCTCAAAGATTTCCGGCCTGCCGGACGTCGCAATTCCGGAGGGTTTTTCTTGGCATCTCGCAAAGCTTCCACACCGGCAAAGCGTTCCCGCATCCGCTCCACCACAGTCATCTGTGTGCGCCGCAATGGCCAGGTGGTGATGGCTGCCGATGGTCAGGTCACCCTGGGTGACCACGTGCTCAAGCACTCAGCAAAAAAGATTCGCCGCCTCTACCAGGACAAAATTCTCGCCGGATTCGCCGGTTCCACTGCGGACGCCTTCTCTCTTTTTGCACGCTTTGAGACCAAGCTGGAGCAGTACGCCGGCAACCTGAATCGTTCCGCCGTCGAGCTGGCCAAGGACTGGCGCACCGACAAGATGCTGCGCAACCTTGAGGCGCTGCTGGTGGTGGCCGATCAGGGACAGACATTTCTGATTTCAGGCTCAGGCGACGTGATTGATCCCGATGAGCAGATTGCGGCCATCGGCTCAGGCGGCAGTTATGCCACCGCCGCCGCGCGCGCGCTGATGGAAAACACCAACCTGACCGCCCGCGAGATTGCCGAAAAGGCAATGAAGATTGCCGGCGAAATCTGCATCTACACCAACGACCATGTCACCATTGAGGAGCTGAAGGGCTAGCGGAGCGTTTCCGTACATCCCACCTGATCATGGCCATCTATCTGCCCGCATCCGCTGAAGAACAGGAACTCGCGCTCGACGAGATGACGCCGCGCGAGATCGTCGCCGAGCTCGACAAGCATGTTGTAGGCCAGCGCGCCGCCAAGCGCGCCGTGGCCATTGCGCTGCGCAACCGCCAGCGCCGCCAGAAGCTGCCGCCCGACCTGGCTGAAGACATCATGCCCAAGAACATCATCATGATCGGGCCAACGGGCGTGGGCAAAACCGAGATTGCGCGCAGGCTGGCACGGCTCACAAATTCACCGTTCCTCAAGGTGGAGGCCTCAAAGTTCACTGAGGTGGGCTACGTGGGCCGCGACGTGGAATCGATGATCCGCGACCTCGTGGAGATCGCCATCGACATGGTGCGCGAGGAGCGCCTGGAAGAAGTCGAGGACAAGGCCGAGATGAACGCCGAGGAACGCCTGCTCGACGTGCTGCTGCCGCCTCCGCCCGCCACGCCGCCCGCGCAGGAGGGCCAGCTCTCCCTGCCCGGCGCAGACAGCCATCAGCGCTCGCGCGAGAAACTCCGCCAGCAGTTCCGCGAGGGCAAGCTCGACGACCGCATGGTTGAGCTCGATGTGAGAGAGCGCGGCACGCCGCAGTTCGGCATCATCAGCAACCAGAACCTTGAGGACATGGAAATGAACCTCAAGGACATGCTGCCCAACATCTTCGGAGGCGGCACCAAAAAGCGCAAAATGAAAGTGGGCGACGCCTTCGATTATCTCGTGCAGGAGGAAGAAGGCCGCCTCATCGACATGGACCAGGTGAACCGCGTGGCCACCGAGCGCGTCGAGTCCAGCGGCATCATCTTCCTCGATGAGATCGACAAGATTGCCGGCCGCGAAGGCGGACACGGCCCCGACGTTTCGCGCGAGGGTGTCCAACGCGACATTCTTCCCATTGTTGAGGGCACCACGGTGAATACGCGCTATGGCATGGTGCGCACCGATCATATCCTCTTCATCGCCGCAGGCGCGTTCCATGTCTCCAAGCCAAGCGACCTGATTCCGGAACTGCAGGGGCGCTTCCCGATTCGCGTCGAGCTGAAGTCGCTCACGGTCGAGGATTTTCTGCGCATTCTCACGGAGCCCAAGTCCTCGCTCACCAAGCAGTACACGGCGCTGCTTGAGACCGAAGGCGTGCGCCTGGAGTTCGCGCCCGAAGGCCTGCGCGAGATGGCGGAGTTTGCCTTCAAGGTGAACGAGACCACGGAGAACATCGGCGCGCGCCGCCTGCACACCATCATGGAGCGCGTGCTGGAGGATGTGAGCTTTCTCGCTCCCGACGTGGCTCGCCGCACACCCGACGCCGAGTCCGCCGCGACGCTCTCGCGGGCAATCGAGACCGAGGCTTCCTCGCCGCTGCCTTATTCGGAGCGTATGACCGCCTCCGGCCCGGAGAAGGTCTTCACCATCACCCCGGAATACGTGAGGCAGATGGTCGCGACCATCGTGAAGGACCAGGACCTGAGCCGTTACATCTTGTAGAGGACATCTCCCCCTGGGGCGCCGACCAATCGGCTCGTCTTGGCGCCATTCAAACATGGCCCTGTCTTCGGCGGGCGCCACTAGGTATTTGACCGCTTGAAGTCGTACCAACTCTGGGTGCCCCAGGTCTCGATTTTGAGACCTGGGAAAGCATGCACTCAAGAAACAAAATCACGCGGTCAAAGACCTAGTTCACATGCGGCAGCATCGGAGCCTTGCGCCTGCCCAGCTCGTCGCGCACCAGCGTCAGCCCCAGAAGGCAGCGCTCGAATCCGTCAGAAAGACGAGCAAAAAGAGGCGCTTCCTGTTCATACTCGAACAGGTTGAACTGGCTCACGATGTAGTAGCTTTGCTTGCCGGCCTCGATCAGTTCGCCAAGATTCGGGCGCGGACCGCGATGGCCCCGCCCTGGCACTGTCGCCTCGGGATACATGCCGCCAACAAAAAGCGCATAGTCGCCGATGTACTTGCGCACTGCGCGCTCGGCATCAAACGAGGTTGCGCTGCCATTGACAGGGTCGGCGGCCGCCAGCATGGCGTCCAGATCCTCCACCGGGCGGCCCATTGCGTCACGCAACTGGTAGAGATGGTCTGCCTCGGTGAACTCGCAGAGCAGATGCGCCACATAGTCCGTCACGTCCGGATCGTGCAGTCCCAGCTTGCCCTCATAGCTGTTGCGAACCGCCTGTTGAAAGAAGGGTTCGAGCGGATGAGCTTCTGTCTGCATACACACCTCCCGTGACTGCACGCGCAGCCGGTCTGCTGTGAGGCACTGGCCGGCTCGATGTGCAGCGTGCATCCGGGGATGCCAGCCACTGCCCTGTTTACTCGGTATAAACACTGGAATACATGGAATTGTTGCGCTTGCCAAGAGGGTGAGATGACTTTGTTGGCAGAGTCGCGTTGCGATTGCGAAGGGCGCGATGGGCGCGCAAGCGTAAAGGGCAGCCGCGCGGGCTGCCCTTGCTGTGTGCTTTGCACCATCGCTTACACGGTTGCGGGCGTGCGCGACTCCAGCTCCGCCAGACGCTTTGCCAGCATAGTTTCCAGTTTGACCAGCGCGGCAGAGAAGCCTTCAATGCCTTCCTTCAGCTTGTCCGTAGCCATGC
Organism: Acidobacteriota bacterium; assembly: GCA_021781255.1. Next base: position 12,533 of record JAJXXG010000358.1, on the reverse strand, counting down.
GGTCTGCGGCGTGCATGCGGTCAAATGTTGCCTTGTCCACAGTGATTCTTTCAATCGGCAGCGCTGCGGCCGCAGCGGGATCAAGCTTGCGCGGCAGGCCCGCTTCAGTCGATTCCAACTCGGCCAGCAATTGCGGCGAGATGGTAAGCAGGTCGCAGCCGGCCAGCTCGGTAATCTCGCCGATGTTGCGGAAGCTCGCGCCCATCACCACGGTCTTGTAGCCGAACTTCTTGAAGTAGTTGTAAATCCTGGTCACCGACTGCACGCCGGGATCGTCCGCGCCATGGAAATCCTTGCCCGTGTCTTTTTTGTACCAGTCGAGAATGCGGCCCACGAACGGCGAAATCAACGTTGCGCCCGCCTCGGCCGCGGCGATGGCCTGGTGCATGCCGAACAGCAGAGTCAGGTTGCAGTGGATGCCTTCCTTCTCCAGCACCTCAGCGGCGCGAATGCCTTCCCACGTGGACGCAATCTTGATGAGCACGTGATCGCGGCCAACGCCTGCCGCGTCATACTGCGCAATAATCGCGCGAGCCTGCTTGATGCTGGCCTCGGTGTCGTAGGACAGGCGCGCGTCCACTTCGGTCGAAACGCGGCCCGGCACGATGGCCAGAATCTTTTTGCCGAAGGCGATGGCCAGCCGCTGGAATGCGAGATTGGCCACGGCCTGGTCGGTAGCGCTCTCGCCCAGTTCGTTGCGCGCATCCTTCAGCACGCCATCCACAATGGGCTGGTACTGCGGCATCTGCGCCGCGGCAGTGATCAGCGATGGGTTGGTGGTGGCGTCCTGCGGGCGAAACTTTTCCATCGCCTCAATGTCGCCAGTGTCGGCAACCACCACGGTGTACTTGCGCAACTGTTCAAGCAGATTCTGCGGCATGATCTCTCCTGGGGAAGGGGATTCCCGGCTGGCCCTCTAGAAAACCAGTCTACTGCTATTTTGGATTCGCCGGAGCCGCGCAGGTTGCTTGTGCGCGGCAAACAGCGGTTATGCAGCGGCTTGCGCAAGGGTATTGCTCAGCACGCCGAGGCCGTCAATCGCCACCTCCACGCGGTCGCCTGCGGCCAGCGGTCCCACGCCCGCAGGGGTGCCGGTCAGCACCAGGTCGCCGGGCTCAAGCGTAATGGCTGCCGTGATATACGCGAGCAGCGCTGGAATCGAAAAAATGAAATCGGTGGTCGATCCATGCTGGCGCAACTCGCCGTTCACGCGCGTCTCCACGATCAGTCCCGCCTCAGGGTCCACTTCGTCACTCACAATCGGTCCCACAGGGCAGAACGTGTCGAATCCCTTGGCGCGCGTCCACTGGCCGTCTTTCTTCTGCAGGTCGCGCGCTGTCACGTCATTGGCCACGGTGTAGCCGCGCACATAACTGCGCCAGTCGGCATCGGGCGCGAGCTTGCTGGCGCGGCGGCCGATGACCAGCGCCAGCTCGCCTTCAAAATCCACGCGCGCCGAGGCGGGAGGCATCTGTACCACGCCCCCCGGCGCCAGCAGCGACGAGGGCGGCTTGAAGAAGAGCAGCGGCTCGGCGGGAACCTCGTTCCCCAGTTCCTTCGCGTGGTCGCGATAGTTGCGGCCCACGCAGACAATCTTCGACGGAGTCACGGGAGGCAAAAGATGCGCGGCGCTCAGCGGCATCGGCTCGAACTTGATGCTTTGCGACTCGCCACGCAGATGGGTCAGGTGAAATCCCAGATCCTCTTCCGGCGCCGGCGCCAATCTTGCAATCCATAAGTCGCCGTCGCGGTCTTCCACGGCTCCGTAACAGACAAATCCATTCAACTGAAAGCGGCAATACTTCATTGGCGATTCTCCTCGTGCGGCGCGAGCCCTCACTGCGTTGGCACGGTCTCCTGCGCTTCCGCCGAGCGCGCGCTCTCGTGCCCCTTCTGGTCCACGGCGGTGACGGCGTAGTGGTAGGTGTGCCCTGGCTGCACCTGCGCGTCGTGGAAGGCGGGACCAGCCACCGGCTGGGCCGGCGAAATGCGTTGCCATGCGGCGTCGCCCTCGCGGCGATAGACGATGTAACCCGCCAGATCGGTGTCGCTGTCCGGCTGCCAGCTCAGGTCAATCGCAGGCGAGCCGCCACCCGCATCCGTGGTCGCCACGGCGGCCAGTCCGCTCGGGACCGTCGGCGGAAATACATCCAGGGCCTCCACGCGCACCGGCGAAGACAGCTCCCCTGCAAGCTCCAGCGTCTGCCCATCTGCAGCAACGCGAGCCACGCGCTGGGCGCGATATTCATAGGTCTCGCCGAAGCGGATCGTCTTGTCCAGCGCGCGGCCGGCCTGCACGTTCTCTTCCACCAGCAAATTCTGCTCAACAGGCTCCGGCGGAGGCGCAAGCAGGCCCTTCTGCGGACTGGCCTCCGGCATGAGCAGTTTGCGCTCCAGGCGCACGGCCACGTTCTCTCCGTCGGGCGTCCAGCGCAGCACGACTCCCGTCTTGCGCACCTCGGCGCTCAGGCCTGCCACGGGCGCGGGTGCTGCGCCGGCCAGCACCACCGCGGCATTCGACAGCCCCGCCGACCGGCCCTTCTGGTTCTTCAACTCCACAAAATACGTGAGCACGCGCGGAGCGCCCGCTTCCAACGCCGCCGGAAGCGTCTCAGTCACCGCGCCGTCTGCGCCGGGAGCCAGCAACAGGCTACCGCCCACCGCTTCGCACGTCTCGGTGGCTTCCATGCGGCACACGCGCACGTCCACCTTGTCTTGCAGCAGCAGCTTGTCCGTGTTCCGCGTCGGCATGGTCCACTTCAAAGTCACCTGGTTGCCCGCGCGTTCTGCGGCCAGGTCGGTTACGCGGCCCGGCAGATTGAGCGAGGGCGCCTGCGGCGCTCCCGGCGTGCCGCAGCCTGCCAGCGCCGCGGCCAGCACGCCCGCCAGCGCAGCCCATCCCGCTCTCTCAACCAAACTCATTGCCATCCCAGTCTACTGGAGGCGCGCCGGGCATCTGCGGGCCCATGCCGTATCCTTGCCTACGATGCGCCCGGACGGGTTGCATGAGACGCCAAAGGTGGAGGAACCGGCTGGATGACTCTGGTGAAGGTGCGGCTGGCCGCGATGATGTTTCTGGAGTACTTCATCTGGGGCGCATGGTACGTCACGGTGGGAACCTGGCTTGGGCGGACGCAGCATTTCTCCGGCACGCAGATTGGCCTGGTGGCAGGCACAACCGCCGTGGGCGCCATTGTGTCGCCGTTTCTTGCCGGCTGGATCGCGGATCGCTTCTTTGCCACGCAGCATGTGCTGGCCGCGCTGCACGCCGCGGGCGCGGTATTGCTCTATCTGGCTTCGGAGCGCACTACGTTTACGCCGCTCTACTGGATGGTGCTGCTCTATGCCTGCGCCTACATGCCCACGCTGGCGCTGACCAACTCGCTGGCCTTTCGCCAGATGCGCGATCCCAAAATGGAGTTCGGCCCCATTCGCGTGCTGGGCACTGCGGGGTGGATCGTTGCCGGGCTGCTGGTGGGCGGCCTCAAGCTGGAGGCCACCGCGATGCCCCTGCGCCTGGCCGCTGCCGCGTCGCTCCTGCTTGCCCTGTATGCGCTCACGCTGCCGCACACGCCGCCGGTGAAAGAGGCCGGCGAGTTCCGCATCGCAAAGGTGCTACCCGTTGAGGCAGTGGGTCTCTTGCGCGAGCCCGCATTCGCCGTCTTCGCGCTGGCCTCGTTTCTCATCTGCATCCCGCTGCAGTTCTACTACGCCTTCACAAATCTCTTCCTGAACGAAATCGGCATCCAGGACGCGGCGGGAAAAATGACCGGCGGGCAGATGTCGGAGCTGTTCTGCATGCTTCTCATCCCCTGGTTTTTCCGCAGGCTCGGCGTGAAATACATGCTCATCGCCGGCATGTCCGCCTGGGCGCTCAGGTATGCGCTGTTCGCTTTTGGCAACGGCGGCGCAGCCCTGTGGATGCTCTACGCAGGCATCCTTCTGCACGGCATCTGTTACGACTTTTTCTTCGTGACCGGCCAGATTTATGTGGACCGCAAGGCGCCTCTGGCCTCGCGCGCGGCGGCACAAGGCATGCTCACGCTCGTCACCTATGGCGCAGGCATGCTGGTAGGCTCGTGGCTCTCAGGGCAGGTGGTCGATCACTACGCAACCGTGGCCGCCGACGGCTCCGCCACCCATGCGTGGAGGCCGATCTGGCTGGTCTCTGCCGGGCTGTCCGCGGCCGTGCTGGTGCTGTTCTTCTTTGCGTTTTCTGATCGCGAGAGCGAGAAACAAACCGCCTGAGCAGCCAGCGGCAGCCGCGCGTTTGCCGCTGTGCCTACGCCTCAATCACTGCTTTTGACAGGTTGCGTGGCCGGTCTACATCCACGCCGTGCTCCAGCGCCATCGCATAGCTGAAAAGCTGTAGCGGAATCACCTCCGGTATCGCCAGCAGGTGTTCGCTCACCGGCTCTACCGGCACGCAGTCCGAGACCAGCGCCGCCACGTCGCGGTCACCCGCATTGGCTATGGCAATGACGCGCGCGCCCTGCTTCTGCATGTCTTCGAGCAGTTGCAGGGTCTTCTCATAGCGCAGCACGGAGTCGTCGAGACCGCGGTCCACGGTCGCCAGAGCCACCAGCGGAACATGCTCGCTGACCAGCGCGTTCGGACCGTGCTTCAGCTCGCCTGCCGGGTAGCCTTCCGCCTGCACATACGACGACTCCTTCATCTTCAGCGCCCCCTCGCGGGCAATGGCGTAGTGTACGCCCCGGCCCAGATAGAGAAAGCTCGCAGCGTCGCGGTACTTCGCTGCCAGCGCCGCCATCTGCGTGCGCCATCCGTCCAGTTGGCGCTCAATCAGGCTGGGCAGCGCGCGCAGTTCGGCAATGCGCTGCGCCAGTTGCGCGGCGTTCATCGTGCCCAGTTGGCCCGCCTCATAAAGGGCCAGCAGATACAGCGCCGCGAGCTGGCAGGTAAAGCTCTTGGTTGCGGGAATAGCCAGCTCCGGCCCTGCGGCCAGCGGCATGGCGGCGGAGGCCTCGCGCAGCATGGTGCTGCCCGCCACATTGGCAATGGCCAGCGTCTTCTGCCCGCCATCGCGAGCGCAGCGCAACGCAGCCAGCGTGTCGCTGGTCTCGCCCGACTGCGAAATCACAATCACCGAGGGCCGGCGCGGATTGGCGGCGGTCCGGCAGCCGTACTCGCTTGAATACTCCACGTCCACGGCCAGCCCGCAAAGGTCCTCAAAGATGACCTCGGCTGCCAGGCCCGCATGGCGGCTCGACCCGCTGGCCGCAATCAGCACCTCGCCGCGCGGATTCAGCCAGTCCGCCAGCGGAGCGAACGCTTTGGCATTGAACGATACGCTGTCAAGGTAAAGCTCCAGCGTGCGCCGGATGGCGGCGGGCTGCTCGTACATCTCGCGCAGCATGGCATGGGGAAACTCGTTCACAGCGACTCAGGCCTTTCCCTTGGCCTCGCCTGGCGGCAAAGCCTTGCGGCTTGATTCTAACGGCTGGCCCTGCTGCGCGTGGGTTACGCCGCTCACAGCCGCCGCAGCCGCGCGCAGGCCTCGTCCAGGTCGTGATCCTTCTTGGCGAAGCAGAAGCGCAGCAGGTTTTCTCCACGCCCATGGCGAAAGAACGCCGAGCCGGCCACCGATGCCACGCCCGTTGCTGCCAGCAGGTGGCGGGCTTTTTCCGCGGCGGTTTTCCCCGGCAGGCGGCTGGCGCTCGCCAGCACGTAGTAGGCGCCGGCAGGCACGCTGGGCTCCATGCCCGCGTCGCGCAGCGCGGCCAATATCCGTTCGCGTTTGGACTGGTGGTTGATTGCGACCTGCGCATAAAACTCCGGCGGCAACTGCTCCAGCCCCGCCGCCGCGCCGTGCTGCAGGGGCGCAGGCGCGCACACGTAGGTCAGGTCGTGGAAGTAGCCCATCGCGGCCATCCACTTCGCATCTGCCGTCACGTAGCCCAGCCGCCAACCGGTCACGCTGAACGTCTTGCTGAAGCCCGACATCACGATGGTCCGCTCGCGCATGCCGTCAAGCGTTGCGGGCGAGATGTGCTTCGCGCCGTCATAGACGAAGTACTCATAAATCTCGTCGGTCAGCACGAAGAGATCGTGCGCCCGGGCCACCTCGGCCACGGCTTCCAGTTCGGCGCGGCTGAAGACCTTGCCGCTGGGGTTGGCCGGAGTGTTCAGGATCAGCGCCCGCGTGCGCGGTGTGATGGCCGCGTGCAGCGCATCGGTATCGAGCGCCCAGTCCGGCTCTGCCAGCGGAACCAGAACGGGCTTCACGCGCATAGATTTGAGCGTGGCGACGTGGTAGCCGTAGAAGGGCTCAAACAGCAGCACCTCATCGCCGGGATTCAGCAGTGCCATGGCCGCTGCGTGCAGTCCGGCTGTGGCGCCGCAGGCCACCAGCACCTCGGTTTCCGGGTCGTAGCGCAAGCCGTAGTCGCGCTGCTGCTTGGCGGCAATCGCCTTGCGCAGCCGTTCGATGCCGTCGAGCCGCGTATAGATGTTGTGTCCGGCGCGCATGGCGGCAATGGCTTCGGCCTCCACCAGCGCGGGTACCGGCGTATCGCACACGCCCTGGGCCAGGTTGATGCCGCCGATGCGGTCGCACTCGGTCGTCATGGCGCGAATCTCGGACTGCATGGCTCCGGGGGCCAGCTCGCTCAGGGCCAGGCGCGATGTGGTGTGCGGATGAGTTGCCAGCGTTCTCGTCACAAGGAAGTTCCTTCTGCTGCAATCTTACAATCCGCGGCGAATGGCAATCCGCGGCAAATGCCGCCGATGCAGTGTGGCCGGACACAGCAGTCGCATGCGGCCGGGCGTAGAATCCATCCTGCATGCACGAGCTCTCCATTGTCTCCAGCATTGTGGACACGGTGACCGAGTCGCTGGCGGCTTATCCCGGTGCGCAGGTCAGGCAAGTCCATCTGCGCGTGGGGGTTCTGGCGGCGGTCGTCGAGGACTCGCTGCAGTTCTGCTACGGTGTTGTTACTGCGGACACGCCCCTTGCTGGTTCAGCGCTGGTGGTGAAGACGCTGCCTATCATGGCGCGCTGCGCGCCCTGCGGCAGAGAAGTCGAGATTGCCAGCATCCAAAGCCTGCGCTGTCCCCGCTGCGGCTCGCCCGCCACAGACCTGCGTCAGGGCCGGGAGCTGGAGATTGATTCCATTGAAATCGTCGAAAAATCGGGAGGCATCGCATGACGACGCGAATTGTCGAGATTCGTCGCGGAATCCTGAAGAAAAACGATGAGCTTGCGGCGGGCCTGCGCCAGCGCTTCAGCGCCGCCGGCGTGCTGGTGCTCAACCTCGTCTCCAGCCCCGGCACGGGCAAGACCGCCTTTCTTGAGCGCACCCTGCGCGAGCTGCTTGCGCAGGGCTCTCGCGCCGCAGCTCTAGTGGGAGATTTAGAAACCGACAACGATGCGCAGCGCCTTGCGGCCAGCGGCGCTCCCGTGCGCCAGATCAACACCCACGGCATCTGCCACCTTGAAGCCGAGATGGTCGGCAAACATCTGGATGGCTGGGATCTGGCCGGTCTTGACTATCTGTTTATAGAGAACGTCGGCAACCTCGTCTGCCCGTCCAGCTACGATCTGGGAGAAAAGATTCGCGTGGCGCTGCTGTCTGTGACCGAGGGCGAAGACAAGCCGCTCAAGTACCCCACGCTGTTCAACTCCGCCGACGCCGCCGTCATCACCAAGATCGACATCGCCGAGCCTTGCGCCTTCAACCGCGAGGCGGCGCTTTGGAATATCAATGAGATCCGGCCCGGCCTTCGCATCATTGAAACGTCGGCAAAGACCGGCGCGGGCATGGCCGAGTGGTACGCGTATCTGGCCGAGGAGCGGGCAAGGCGAGAGTCATAAAGGAAAAGTCCGATGAAACAAGCCACGGCGACGAAAGGCAGTCCGACAGCGGACGGCGCGAAGGCAGTGGACGCCTATCTGGCCCGCGTCCCTGAGCAGGCCCGCAGCACGCTCGAGAAAATGCGCGCGACGATTCGTGCGGCGGCGCCGGCAGAGGCGACCGAAGCCATCAGTTATGGAATGCCTGCGTTCCGCTACAAGGGCGCATTGGTGGGCTACGCAGCGTTCAAAAACCATTGCAGCTTCTTCCCCATGAGCGCCAGGCTGCTGGACGACTTCAAGGACGAACTCGGTGCCTGCCGCACGTCGAAGGGTACAGTGCAGTTTCCCGTGGACAAACCTCTTTCTCCTGCTTTGCTCAAGAAGATGGTGAAGGCGCGGGTTGCAGAGAATGAACGAAAGAAAGCATGCTGAGCGACCCGAGGTTAAAGATGCCGGCATTCAAGACAGAGCGTGAGGCAAAGGAATATCTGGTCGGAAGGATCGTCGCCCAAGCGAGGCGTGAGGGAGTGTCGTTGACCGAGGTGGAACGAAAAATGCTCTATTTCGCCGAGGCAGGCTGGACGCTGCCGAACATGTCTGATGTGAACGAGGAATTTGAACGAGACTACGACAATCACGAATTTGAGCAGAAGATAGCTGGGCTGGTCCGCAGGATCGAAGAGGCCAACAAAGCTAGCGGCTGGCTGGAGCAAGAGGCCTGGGACGACGCCGTAATCAAGCTGAGCGAAGGTGACCATTATCTGCTTGTTCTACTCGATCCTTCCTTTTCGACATCGGGTAAGACCGTCAGGCCGCCGCATGACATTCTGAAGCTCTGGCTCACCGCATTCGGCATTGTTTTTGGCCTTCTCGTTCTCGCGGTCCTTGGCAACTGGCTGTTCGGCCCCAGATTCTGGGCTGTGGCCGATTGGGTGTTCGACCGCAACAGGTTCGCATTTTTTCTGGTCTTCGCTGTGCTGATCTGGGTCCTCAGATCCAAGTTGAGGGAAGTGCTCAATGCCTTGTTGAATCGGCAATAGAGCCACTCGTTCTTTGCGCGAAGTGATTCAAATCACGCTGTGCGCCGCCCCCAACGCGGTATAAGGTAGTTGCCATGTGTCTAGCGATTCCGGGAAAAGTCGAAGAAATCATCACCGAGGGCGACCTCCGCATGGGCCGCGTCAACTTTGGCGGCGTGGTCAAGCGTGTCTGCCTTGACTACGTGCCCGAGGTCGAGGTGGGCGACTACACCATTGTTCACGTCGGCTTTGCCATCTCCAAGATCGATGAGGAGACTGCCGAGAAGACCCTCGCCGACTTTCGCGCCATGGGTGTGCTGGACGAGGAACTGGCCGGCGAGGACGAAGCCTTTGCCCGCGCCGCCAAAGCGCCGCAATCCCGGTGTCCCGATGGGAGCTGTTCAGCGGATTCCCAGCTCTCGGAAGCGAGACCCTTCGGCAAGCTCAGGGCAGGCTCTGGGGCACCCGAAGCTGATGGCGGAGCCAGCAGCAAATGAAGTACCTCACCGAGTTTCGCAATGGCGAAATCGCTCAGCGCATGGCGCGCGAGATTCACCAGCTCACCACGCGCCCGTGGAAGATCATGGAGGTCTGCGGCGGGCAGACGCACTCCATTATTCGCAATGGCATCGACCAGATGCTCCCCGCCGGCATCGAGATGATTCACGGCCCCGGCTGCCCGGTCTGCGTCACTCCGCTCGAACTGATTGACAAAGCGCTCGCCATCGCCGCCCAGCCCGGCGTCATCTTCTGCAGCTTCGGAGACATGCTGCGCGTGCCCGGCACCGACGCCGACCTGTTCCAGGTGAAAGGCCACGGCGGCGATGTGCGCGTGGTCTACTCGCCGCTGGACGCCGTAGATCTCGCCGCCAAAAATCCTGACCGGCAGGTGGTGTTTTTCGGCGTGGGCTTTGAGACCACCGCCCCCGCCAACGCCATGAGCGTGCATCTGGCCCGGCGGCGCGGCCTGCGCAACTTCTCTCTGCTCGTCTCACACGTGCTGGTGCCGCCTGCGATTGAGGCCATCATGAGTTCGCCCGGGAACAAGGTACAGGCTTTTCTGGCCGCAGGCCACGTGTGCAGTGTGATGGGCTACTGGGAGTACCCGCCACTGGCTGAAAAATTCAAGATTCCGATTGTCGTCACAGGCTTTGAGCCGCTGGACCTGCTCGACGGCATCCGCCGCGCCGTGCTGCAGCTTGAGGCAGGCCGCCACGAGGTCGAGAACGCCTACGAGCGCGTGGTCACGTTTGAAGGAAACCAGGCCGCGCAAAAGCTGCTGGCTGAGGTCTTTGAAGTCACCGATCGCGCATGGCGGGGCATCGGCGTCATTCCCAAAAGCGGCTGGCGGCTCAACAATGCCTACCGCGACTTCGACGCCGAAGAGCGCTTCCACATCTCCGGCATCCGCACCCAGGAGTCGCCCCTTTGTCATTCCGGCGATGTACTCCGCGGAGCCATCAAGCCCGCCCAGTGTCCGGCCTTCGGCAGGGAGTGCACGCCGCGCCATCCGCTGGGAGCAACGATGGTTTCAAGCGAGGGCGCCTGCGCCGCCTACTTCAACTACGGGCGCTTCCTCTCCGCCGAGGAACTGGCCGGAGCCGGGTCTGCATTGTCAGGAGCGGCCCATGGCTGAGAAGCCGAACTCCGGTGCGGGCGCGCCCGACTTTTCCACCTGGAGCTGCCCGCTGCCGCTGGCCGGTTATCCCACCATCGTGATGGGCCACGGAGGCGGCGGCAAACTGGGTAATGAGCTTGTCGAGCACCTGTTTCTGCCCGCCTTCCGCAACCCGGCGCTGGAAACTCTGGGCGACGCCGCAGTCTTCGATCTGGGCTCAGGCCGGCTGGCCATGAGCTCGGATTCCTTCGTCGTCCAGCCGCTCTTTTTCCCCGGCGGCTCCATCGGCGAACTGGCCGTGAACGGCACGGTGAACGATCTGGCCGTCTCGGGAGCGATGCCGCGCTTTCTGAGCGCCAGCTTCATTCTGGAAGAAGGCTTTCCGCTGGCTGCGCTTGCGGCGATTGCAGACGCAATGGCGCGGGCTGCGGCCACGGCGGACGTCCACATCATCACCGGTGACACCAAGGTGGTCGAGCGCGGCCACGGCGACGGCTGCTACATCAACACCGCGGGCGTGGGCGTGCTGCGGCCTGAGGTGGCTGTCGGCCCGCATCTGGCCCGGCCGGGCGATGCCGTCCTCGTCTCCGGCACCATCGGCGACCACGGCATGGCCATCATGAGCGTGCGCGAGGGGCTGGAGTTCGAGAGCCGGATCCGCTCCGACTGCGCGGCGCTCAACGGGCTGATTGCGCAGGTGCTGGACGCCGTGGGCTCCCAGGTCCACGCCATGCGCGACCCCACGCGCGGCGGCCTTGCCTCCACGCTCAATGAGATCGCCGTCGCATCCAATGTGGGTATCGCCATCGATGAGAGTTGCGTGCCTGTGCGGCCTGAGGTGCAATCCGCCTGCGAACTGCTGGGCCTCGATCCCGTCTATGTTGCCAACGAGGGCAAGGCGGTGTTCTTTGTCGCGCCCGAGGCCGCAGCGCAGGTGCTGGAGATTCTGCGCGCGCATCCGCTGGGCCGCGACGCGGCGCTCATCGGCCAGGTGACCACGCAGCATCCGCGCATGCTGGTGGCCCGCACCGGCATGGGAGCCAACCGCGTCATCCCCACGCAGATCGGCGAGCAACTGCCGCGCATCTGCTGAGGCATCCCCGCAAGGAAATTGTTCGAAGGGTGCAGGCGTTTCAGCCCAGCCGTTCAAAGGCGCGCTGAATCTTCCCCGGAACGTCCGTTGCCGCGTCGCCGAGTGTGTAGCTGATTTCCAGCACAGCGGCGGGCGGCGAGGGCAGCGCGCTGAGCGCGGTCGCCGCAGCCTTCCAGTCGATCGTGCCGTCGCCGGGCCAAAGGTGCTCGTCCTTCAGGCCGTGATTGTCGTGTACGTGGACCTCGCGGATGCGGCTGCCCAGCGTGGCGATGGCATCGGCCACGCCCACTGTCAGGTGCGCGTGGCCCAGGTCCAGGCAAACGTCCACCGTGTCAAGGTGGCCCAGATCGAGAATCGTCATCAGGTGCCCCGGCGTGGTGGGCTCGCTGGTCAGGTTTTCCACCAGCACCCGCACGCCCAGCGGATGGGCAAACGCGCCCAGATGTTCCAGAGCTGTCTGGGCATACTCGATGGTGCGCAGCGACCAGCCATCGTCCTTTTCGCCCATGTGCATGACGATGTTTTTGAAGGGGATGTGCTCGGCGGCTTCCAGGGCGCGCTTGATCTCGTCCATGGCGTCGATGCGGCGGGATTTTTCAGGGTGCAGGATGTTCACCGCCGGAGCCCCGGCGCGGCCCATCTCGCGGTCAGGAAAGAGCGGCGCGTGCATCGAGAACGGCGTCAGAGAGTTTGAGCTGAACCATGAGGCCAGTTCAGCCACGTGCTCCCGGCTGGTGTAGTCAAAGTGCTGGCGCGCGGCAAAAATCTCCACCGCCTCCGCCCCGGACCGGCTGACGAGTTCCAGCAACCCAGGGTGCAGACGCTGGTTCAGGAACAGATGCGTCGAAACGGCTCGCAGCATGGTCAAGGGTCCCCCGGCGTCCGGTTGCTCCATGCATACCCTCGGACGCTGCTACCCATTGTCTCATTTTTGCAACAGTTTGAACTCTGGCGCGCAATGGCGCGAACCCTAAGCTGCAACGGCCA
>JAJXXG010000409.1 GCA_021781255.1 Acidobacteriota bacterium | reverse complement strand
CATTGGGGATCGTGCACCCGCTGTGGTGAAGGTGACTCTCACCTCCAAGGAACTGGTTGGTGCGCTCGATCCTGCGAGCGGCACGACCTATCGCTACTGGACCTTCGACGGCAAAGTGCCGGGGCCATTCATTCGCGTGCGGCAGGGTGACACTGTCGAAGTAACACTCATAAATCCGAAAGACAGCACCATGGTCCACTCGCTCGACTTTCACGCGGCGCTTGGGCCGGGCGGCGGGGCAGCCATCTCGCAGGTTCCTCCCGGCCAGTCGAAAACCTTCTCCTTTCAAGTCAATACTCCGGGACTGTTTGTCTATCGCTGCGGCAGTCCGATGATCGCGCAGCATATCGCTAATGGCATGTACGGTCTCATCCTTGTTGAGCCGCCTGGCGGGCTGAAGCATGTCGACCACGAGTACTACGTCATGCAGGGTGAGATCTACACGACGACCCCCAAAGGTAAATCCGGCTTGCAGCAGTTTAGCGTCGAAAACCTGATGCAGGAGAACGCCCAATACTACGTTTTCAATGGTGCCGTCGATGCAGTCGCAAAGGAGTACCCTCTCCACGCGAAGGAAGGCGAAACGGTTCGGATCTTTTTCGGCAATGCAGGCCCGAACGCCACTGCTTCCGAGCACATGGTGGGGGAAATCTTCACCAAGGATTACATGTTCGGCTCCCTGACCTCGCCGCCGCTGGCTGGAATCCAAACGACGACCGTACCGCCGGGAGACGCCGCAATCCTGGAACTCAAGGCCAGCATGCCCGGACAATTCACACTGATGGATCACGCCATCTCCAGAATGGAAAAGGGAGATATCGCTATCCTCCAGGTGAGCGGGCCGGAGAATACCGCATTGATGCGTGCCGGTCCTGCTACACCTGCAACTGGAGAGCGGGAGATCAGCGGTGTCACACCGGCTGATGTAGATGAGATAGACCACATCAAGGTGTCTACTGCCGGCCTCGCAGTTCCGGAGACAGCCATGAACATGGCTGGCATGATGGACATGCCCTCCCCGGCCAGCGCGCCTCCGCCCTTCAGCCTGAAGTCCGTGGGCGGACTCTTCGGGTGCCTTGTGGAAGAGGACGACGGCAAGACCATGCTGAAGCTTTGGCGCTCGCAGAAGGTCTACCGGTTGGAAGCGCAACCCTTTCTGTTCTCACAGAATGCCGGCCGGTTCGTTCACATAACCGGACATTTTGGAAGCGTTCTTACGGTTGAAGATCCTCATGTCCCAAGCTACGTTGTCGATACCGTGGATGCAATCGAATCCAACTGCTCAACAAGAATAACCGTCGCAGATCTGGAGAAGGCGCTGGCGCCACCTGAGGCGCCGGTCGGCGGAGTGGTGTTCATGGGTTCCTCGTCGTTCGTGCCCGCCACGATTACGATCAACGCGGGAGAGCAGGTGGTCTGGAAGAACCCGTCGGGATACTACCACAACGTGGTGGACGATCCGGCAAGAGCGTTGAACCGCGTAGATGTGAGCTTTCCTTCTGGGACCGCTTCATTTGAATCGAGCCTGCTGCAGCCCGGTACAAGCTTCTATCACGTCTTCGATAAGCCTGGAACCTATCATTATGTTTGCACGATTCATGAAACCGCCGGCATGAAGGGGACCGTCATTGTGAGGCCGGGGCCCCTGCTTGCTGCAAGCAAGAAATGACCGCATCCGGTCTCATCAATGTACCGTGCCGAACTGACAAAGGCCATCGATGAGACCGCCTGTTCTCCGGTCCTGCAATCCTCGGCATTCATCAAATCAGGTGGCGCTGAACGGCGTGTGTCACCGCCTCAAGCCGATTATGAGTTCTGAGTTTTTTGTTGATGTGGTGGAGATGATTGCGCAGTGTTTGCGGACTGATACCGAGCGTCTTGGCGATCCGTGGAGCATCTTTTCCTGTTGCAAACATCCGCAGTATCTCCAACTCCTGAGAAGACAGTGGGGTCACCGGCGCCGCTCCATTCGGAGAACTTTCCATTGCGCACACTTCTCGCGAAACAGCGATCATTTTGTGGAAAGCTTCTTCGCGGTTCTTCTGAACGCTGATGTCCCGCGCTAGGTGGACGACCAGGGTTCTTTGCGTTCTGCGATTCAGATAGGGGATCGTCGAAATGTTTACCCATTTCCGCTCTCCGCCGCGAGTGGTCACGTTCAGATCGAAGTTGGGCATGGGTTTTGCCTTCAGCGTGGACTGCAGCTCAACACAATGCTCAAGGCATACCTGAGTACCCAAGGCCCCGACGCCATGGAGGAGTTCCGAGCACGTCTTGCCCAGCACGTCTTCTCCGGGGTAGCCAAAAAGTTCCTGTGCGGCCCGATTCCAAAAGCAGATCTCACCCGATTCCCGGACAGCAAAGACGCCGTCAGAAGATCCTTCAAGAAAGGCGAACAACTCGGCTTCCAGCATTTATGCACCCCCAGAGATGGAAACTTCACCAATCTCCCCTCAACCGAGCATCGAGGGCCACCATCCAGCAAGGCAGTGATTTAAATCACACCGCGATTCTAAATCAATGAGAAAATCAGCACGTAGGGACGTGGCGCACTTTCTCCAAGCTGACAATAAGATACCCCAGATCAATCATTTACGCGGTAGTGCCGGTATTTGACTTGCGCCTGGCGCGAAGTGATTGTGGGTCCAGGCTGCGAAAGTCTTCCCTGAGTCTTCACCTAATACTCCATGGTGCGTTCAAATGCGGCGACGATCTTCTCCACCGAGATCGTACAAAAACGTTCCAATTCAGCAGCTGCCGGAAGCAGTGGGACATCGGGTGCCGTAACGCGCAGGATGGGCGCCTCCAGGCAATCAAATGCCTGTTCGGCGATGACCGCAGATACTTCGGCGCCGATCCCTAAGGTCCGGTTGTCTTCGTGCACGATCACAGCGCGGCTCGTTTTGGCCACCGAATTCAGGAACGCATCTGTATCGAGCGGAGCCAGAGTTTGCAGGTCCACGACTTCGACATCGATTCCGTACTTCTCTTTCACCGCCTCTGCCGCCTGCAAGGTTAGCTGCAAAGTGTAACCATAAGAGATCGCGGTCAGATCCGTTCCCTTGCGGCGGACCTCGGCTTTGAGAAGTGGTACGGTGTAATCCCCTTCGGGCACTTCTTCCTTCAGCGAGCGATAGAGCTTTTTGTGCTCGAAGAACATAACCGGGTCGTCATTGCGGATGGCTGCCTTGAGCATGCCCTTGGCGTCATAAGGAGTGGAGGGCGCCACAACGATCAGTCCTGGACAATGAATGAACCAGCTTGTGTTGCTTTGCGAATGGGAGAGCCCTCCACCAACGCTGCCTCCGTAGCAGACGCGGACTGTGATGGGGCAGGTCTGTGTTCCGGCGCTGCGATAGCGCAGCTTGGCCGCCTGCTGTGTGATCGCGTCCATGGCCGGGGTGATGAAATCGGCGAACTGGATCTCGGGGACAGGGCGCATGCCCGCCATCGCAGCTCCGATGGAGGAACTGACAATGGCGCCCTCGGCAAGGGGCGAGTCGATCACCCGTTCGGCCCCGAATTTCTCCAGGAGCCCCTTGGTCGCCTTAAACGCGCCGCCCATCTTGCCGACGTCTTCACCGATGATGAAGACATTGGGATCACGTTCCATCTCCTCGTGTAGCGCGGAGTTGATGGCGTCGATGTAAGTCATGACTGCCATTACTGCCTCCTCGGGTATTGCGGACTGTAAGGCTTTCGCTCCAATTCACGCTCGCGAATGCTGAAGGAATACACGTGATCGAGAGCTTCCTCAGCCTGCGGTGCGGGCGACCGCTCAGCAAAGGAGATGGCCTCGTCGATCTCGCGATTGATATCCGCCAGCAACTCTTTCTTCCACTGTTCTGTCCACAGATCGCGCTCGGTCAGATAGCGCTCCATGGCTGCAATGGGATCACGCGACTTCCAGTACTCCACTTCGGCGGCGTCGCGGTACTTGGCAGGATCAATTTCGGAGTGCCCGTACCAGCGATAGGTCTTCGACTCAAGCAGCGTTGGACCGCCACCGGAGCGGGCCCGCTCGATGGCCTCTCGCATCGCCGTGTATACGGCGACCACATCGTTTCCGTCCACAGTAATGCCGGGGATCCCGTATGCCTGCGCTTTCACGCTTATATCTTCGACCGCTGTCTGCAGCGCAACGGGAACAGATTCCGCGTAGAGGTTATTCTCGACCACAAAGATCATGGGCAATTTGTGAACGGCCGAAAAGTTCACCGCCTCATGCCAGAAGCCCAGGCTTGTCGAGCCTTCGCCCGATAGCGCCACAACGATGTAGGGTTTGCGGTGCATTTTGTGAGCCAAGGCGATCCCTGTACCGATGTTCAGTTGCGCGGCAATGGTGGAGGACGGGGTGATAATGTTCAAAGGCGCATAGCCGCAATGCGCTGGCGCGGAGCGGCCCTGGTCAGGGCTGTCCTTGCGCCCGTAGATGTGCGCGAACATCAGTGGAAGCGGCGTTCCCTTCATGATGTGAGCGACAAAGTTGCGATGGGAGGGTGCGACAGTGTCTTCCGGCAATAAGTCAACCGTAGCCCCGACTTCTGTAGCCTCCTGGCCGATGGCATTGAAGTAATTGCCCGCGAACCGGCCCTGGCGATACAGCACGCGAATGCGATCCTCAACAGTACGGCATTTCAGCATGTAGGTATAAAGACGCCGAAGCAAAGCCGAATCGAGGTCCTTACCCGATGAATCCGTGCCTGGCTGAAGTGCTCCGGTACTGATCAGATCCTGGGTAGTTGTCATTTTGATCTCCACCTGTACGCAACCCTGCGCAGGTCCTCCATTCCTCTATCTTTCGCTCATGCAGAGATGCCGGCAATGAGACGGCTGTACTACGCATACAAACAGGAGTCCCATAGAAACGACGGGTGTATGAGAGCGAAAATAAAGCCTTGATTAGGTGCAGGTTGCGAGATGAGCTTGCCGCTGGGTTTTAAGGGTAAATTCGCGCCCGTCTTAGGATCCGGTACTCAGTTCGGCGGTTTCCCATCCTATTCCGATAGCGGAGAAGAGTGTCGATGCCAACCAACGTCATCATGCCCCAGATGGGCGAGTCGATCTTCGAGGGCACAATCAGCAAATGGCTGAAACAGGTAGGCGATCCAGTGGAGAAAGACGAGCCACTGTTCGAGATTTCCACTGATAAGGTCGATGCCGAAATTCCCTCACCCATCGCAGGAGTGCTGAGCGAGATCAAGGTGGAGGAAGGCGCCACCGTAGAGGTGAACACAGTGGTCGCGGTGATCGCGGACAACGCAACAGAAATTGCTCCCAGTAGAGTGCCCTCGACGGACGCGCCGGAGGTTGCACCTGGTGTGGAAGAAGCAAGCGCTGCCAGTTTGAGCACTCCACCCGCAACACCATTAGCTTCCTCGGCGCCGGCGTCCTTCGCTTCGCCGGTGAGCACGGAAAAGCATGTGAAGAGCTCGCCTCTGGTGCGGCGCATCGCAAAAGACAACAATCTGAACCTGGAGGAGATTGCCGGCACCGGCCCTCAAGGGCGCATTACAAAAGAGGACGTGTTGCACCACCTGGAGCAGCTGTCAACAGCGACTCGGCCGGCCGCGTCTGCACCTTTGCCGGCTGCTACTCCACCGCAGCCACCGCCCACCGTTCTGCAGCCCAAACCCGAGGCGCCACCTGCAATTGCCGAGGCTGCAACTCCTCCCGCTGCGCCCTTGCCCGGTGAAACT
>JAJXXG010000036.1 GCA_021781255.1 Acidobacteriota bacterium | reverse complement strand
GGATGCCTTCTTTCTCCAGCACCTCTGCGGCGCGAATGCCCTCCCAGGTGGAGGCGATCTTAATCAATACGTGGTTGCGCCCGATGCCGGCTGCGTCGTATTGCTTGATGATGCTGTGTGCCTGTGCGATCGTGGCCTCGGTGTCGTAGGAGAGACGCGCGTCAACCTCGGTGGAGACACGGCCCGGAACAATGGCCAGAATCTTCTTGCCGAAGGCTACCGCCAGCCGCTGAAAGGCAAGATTGGCAACCGCCTGATCGGTCGCGCCCTCTCCCAGTTCATTCCGCGCATCCTTCAGCACGCCATCCACAATCGGCTGATACTGAGACATCTGTGCCGCGGCCGTGATCAGCGACGGGTTGGTGGTCGCATCCTGCGGATGAAACTGCTCCATGGCTTCCATATCGCCCGTGTCGGCCACGACAACTGTGTATTGACGCAACTGCTCGAGTAAACTCTGCGGCATGACTCCTCCTGCGGGGTGGCGGGGATCGTACGGAACCAGTGTACCCCTTCTTTAAGATGCATCGTGTGAAGGCCGGTTGCACACCGGCCCTGATCCTTTCGCAAGGGCCTGTGGCGTCGCGGTCGGATTCTTTACCCCCTGCGCCCTGCGGTCCGCATGCGTGGCGCCGGTACCGGCTGCATGATATCCTCAACTAGAGCGGAAATCCCATGAAAGCCTGCGCCAGGTTGCAATCACTACACCCGCCAGCCGCAAAGTGCTGGTCGCGGTCCTGTGCGCTTGGTATCTGTCCGCGGCGGTACCTGCGCGTGCTGCCCACCGGCACGCGACCTAGTCTCTTCGGCGGAGATTAGCAGCCCACCGCCGAAGATCCTCGCCCAAACTGGGCCTGTCTGAGCCCACGGAATGGAACGATCCCGCACTGCGGGATCCCCGCGCCGCGCCGTATTCACTCATCCGGATGCTGAGCCGGTTGCGACAACCACATCTGCCGAGGAGAACCTACCATGACCAAGCAGGAAATGCACGCCCAATACGGACCAAAATTAGTCTGCGCTCTGCCCGGGCCCAAGGCGCGCGCCGCCGTTGCCGCCGATCACCGGCTCATCTCGCCCAGCTACACGCGCTCTTATCCCCTGGTAGCAAAGCGCGGGCGCGGAATCCGGGTTGAGGACGTGGACGGAAATGAGTTCCTCGACTTTGCCGCCGGCATTGCCGTCACTTCCACCGGCCATTGCCATCCTGAAGTCGTTGCCGCCATTCAGAAGCAGGCTGCCGAACTGATTCACATCTCCGGCACCGACTTTTACGACGAGCACCTTACCGATCTTGCCGAGCGCCTCTCGGCCGTTGCCCCCATGCGCGGTCCACACCGCTTCTTTTACGGCAACTCCGGCGCCGAAGCCGTCGAGTGCGCCCTGAAGATTGCGCGCTATCACACCGGCCGCCAAAACGTGATTGCTTTTCTCGGCGCCTTTCACGGCCGCACCATGGGGGCGCTGTCGCTCACCGGCTCCAAGCCGCAGCAGAAGCGCCGCTTCGCTCCGCTGGTTCCCGGCGTGACCCACGTGCGCTATCCCTACGCCTACCGCGGTTGTACCGGAGGACCGCAGGAGGAAGCCGCCTTTAGCCTCGGCTGCGCCCGCTACATCGAAGAAAAACTCTTCAAGACGATTCTTCCCCCCGAAGAGGTGGCCGCCATCTTCATCGAGCCCATTCAGGGCGAGGGCGGGTACGTTCCCGCGCCTGCCAACTTCCTCCGCGAACTGCGCGCCATCTGCGATCGCCACGGAATTCTGCTTGTGGTTGACGAGGTGCAGAGCGGATGCGGCCGGACCGGTCAGTGGTGGTCCATTCAGGACTCCGGCGTCGAGCCCGATATCGTCTGCATCGCCAAAGGCATCGCCAGCGGCATGCCCCTGGGCATCTGCATGACGCGCGCGGAAATTATGGACTGGAAGCCCGGCTCACACGCCTCAACCTTTGGCGGCAACCCGGTGTCGATCGCTGCCGCGCTGGCCACCATGGACATCCTCCAGCGCGAAGGACTCGCCAACGCCGCAAGCGTGGGTGGGTACATGCTCGACCGCCTGCGCGGATGGAAGCAAACCCATCCCTCGGTCGGCGATGTGCGCGGACGCGGCCTCATGATCGGTATCGAGATCGTCAAGGACAAGGCCTCGCGCGAGCCCGCCGCCGATCTGCGCAACCGCGTGGAGCAACTGGCCTTCGAGCGCGGCCTCATGATCCTCGGCTGCGGCGAAACCTCGCTGCGCCTCGCACCGCCTCTTCTCCTCACACGGGAAGAAGCGGAAGTGGCCCTCGACATCCTTGAGGAATCACTCGCCCAGGCTGAAAAAGAGCACTCCATGAGCGAGGCCGCCGTCGCTGCCGGCGCGTAGGTCTGCTCCGCTGTTCCGGGCCGCCGTGATTGAACTATCTCGGCGGCCCATCTCCTCTCTGCCTCTTCGGCTGTCGCAATTTCTGAACTCAGGAATCGCCGTCATCAACCAGATGCATGCGGGCGATCTCCTTCGTGCGGTTTGCCGTGCATCCCATATTATGCGCCATCTCTCGCGTGGCCAGGCTTCCTGCGCTGGCGGCGCAGCTTGCCTGCAGGCCGTTCCGCCACTGGCCCTGGCGGGAGTTGGCTGCGGGGCTTTTCACTCCCGGCCCCTTCAGGTCACAATGGTGTGCAATGGATTGGACCATGCGACTGCGCGCTCAAGGCCTCCAGGGCGCTGTTGGCCTCCTTGACAGCCTCGCCGCGCGTCGCGGTAGAGCGCCCGATCTGCCCGCTCACCTGCTCGTCGGCATCGAGGGAGAAGAGGCTGCTTACTTTTATCTGCTGCGCAAGGGCTATATTGTCGTCGCGCGGCGATGGTCGGCCGGAAATCATCCCGGGGATCTTGATTTGGTCGCATGGCAGGGTCAATTGCTTTGCATCATTGAGGTTAAGACACGTTCTGCCCGCGACCAGACGCCTGCCGAAGCCGCAATCGATCTCCATAAACGCAACTTGCTGCGCCGGCTTGCCCGCCAGTACGTTCGGCAGCTCCCGACGGAAACGGCCCCTGAGGTGCGCTTCGATGCCATCAGCGTTTATCTCGTGCCGGGCAGGCCACCCGAGTTCCTGCATTTCGAAAGCGCCTTCCGGTGGCGCGAAACCCGCGCGGATCGGTTTGCCTGAAGGAAATCGCTTTCTTGACAATCGATTTTGATAGATTCTATGGTTAGTAGTCGGTTAGCATGAGTCGCGCGCCGGGGCAGGGAAGCAGAGCTTGCTCTAGGAATGGGGGACTTTGTACGTATGGTCATGCAAGCGCCTGTGGGGCGGCACCAGGTTCGCGAGGAGATTCAACGTCGTATCCTGTCGGGCGAGACCCAGCCGGGCGAGCGGCTGACGCAGCAGAGTCTGGCCAAGGAGCTGGGAGTCGCCCAGGGAACGGTGCGGGAATCGCTGCTCGAGCTGCAATGGCTGGGGTTGGTAGAGTCCATTGACCGGCTCGGCGTCTTTGTCCAGCAACTCGATGCCAAGCGGTTGTGCGAGGCCTATCTGGTGCGCGAGTTTCTCGAAGGCCTGGCGGCGCGGCTGGCCTGCGAGCATGCCTCTCGTGCCGATGTCGCTTCGCTGCGCAAGGTCGCGGACCACATCTGGGAACTTGCACAGAAGAACCGCGAAGATGAGATGGGGGCCACCGATCGCGCCTTTCATCTCCAGATCATGAACCTTTCGCGCAACAAGGTTCTGCTCCGTCTCGCAGAGGGATACCGCGTGCTCGGCATGGCTGTGCGAGCTTCGCGCGATCCCCGAATCGTCCATGACGAACACCTCAAGATCGTCGATGCCATCGGCAACAACCTGCCCGACGAGGCAGAACGCCTGGCCCGGCTGCATGTGGCCGAGGCGCGGCGCATGATCGAGCAGCAGGCCGCTCGGAACGAGTTCACCCCCAAGTGGGTCGAGGACGAGAAAGAGTCGGCGCCGGTCCGCTGATGCAGGCGATCGGCTCCCACCCGTCAGTTCACAGTGCCGCCCAGGCAGATTCCGATCGCAATCTCTGCTGCCATGTGTATCATGTGGCTTTGAGTTCCATGACTCATTTTTCGGGTCCGTTCTCTGGAGCCTGAGTACGACGCGTTGCCGCTGCGCGGCTGCATCGCCTGAGACGAAGAAGGCCGGCCTGTGTGAAAGAGGGTTGCCTTGATGCCCGCCTGGTCTTCTCCTGTCTTTTCCTGTTCAGTGCCCATAGGTTGCCCGATCCGGCGGCCTCACCTTGCGCTCCTGCTGTTGGGGCTGATTCTCTTCGCGTGGAATCTGGCCGTCGCGCAATCCACCACCATCAGCGGCGCCGTCTATGATCCCCGCGCCAGCAACGCACTGCCGTTGCCCAACGTGCTTGTCTATGCCTCGACCATGCCCGTCAGCGTGCCGCCCTCCGGCGTGCAGTGTCTCACCTACGCGAATCAGGTCCCCAGCGGTCCCAATGTCGTCAGCTACACCTACTCCGCGGTGGACGGCACCTTCACCCTGCAGAACATCCCCCAGAATGCCGACTACACCATCGTCATTCAGGCGGGCAAGTGGCAGCGCCAGTTCGATCAGTCGGTGGGCGCTGCGCCGGTGACTGGCCTGGTTCTGAATATGCCTGCGAACCACACCCAGGGCAGCATCCCTCGTATCGCCATCGCCACCGGATCGGCCGATGCTGCCGAGTGCGTGCTCCGCGACATGGGCATCTCCGATTCTGAATTTACCGACGACAATGGCACGGTTAACCCTGGCGGCTACATTCATCTGTACAGGGGCTCGTCGTCGTCGGGCGCGGAGATCGATGCCTCCACGCCTTCCGAAACCACTCTCATGTCCAGTTCCTCGATATTGAATGCCTACGATTTGGTCATGTTCCCCTGCGAGGGAACCGCGCGCAACCAGCCCATCGCCGCCGGCGCCACCAACCTGCTGAACTTTGCCGAGGCCGGCGGACGCATCTTCGCCACGCACTTTAGTTATGTCTGGCTCGATCCCGCCGACGCCGCGCAGTTTGGCAACGTTGCCGATTGGACCACCGCCTCTGCGAAGCAGATCGGCAGCGGCGTGGGCACGGTGCAGACTGACTTTAGCGATGGCGCGGTTCTGGCGCAGTGGCTGCAGAACTCCGGCGCCACCCTGGCCGGTTCGCCCAATCAAATCGATATCTCCGTCCTGCGCACCGATGTCGCCGGCGTCGTGGCTCCGGCCCAGTCCTGGCTCACGCTCAAGAGCGGGTCGTATAACGGGCAAACCGGAAATCCGGTTATGCAGATGACCTTCAACGTGCCCTTCGGCGCGCCTCCCGCCCAGCAGTGCGGCCGCGTCCTGTTCAACGACTACCACGTCTACAGCGTCACCGATGCCAATGCCGTATTTCCAACCGAATGCCCGAATCCGGCCACCCACGTCATGAGCGCGCAGGAAAAGATGCTCGAGTACGCGCTCTTCGATCTGTCGGCCTTTGTGCAGCCCGTCGTGGCGCCGACGCTCAATGTGACGTTCAACCCCGGCCCGCTCGCCGTAAAATCAGGCGACGCGGCCGATGAGCTCACGGTCAATGTGACCAACACCAGCGCCACCACCGAGATCGGAAACTCCGCCGTCCTCGCTTTCAGCCTTGCCGGCCTGCCTGCGCCTGTCACCGTGACGGCAATCAACGACCCTACCGGTGGATGGATCTGCTCCGTTACGACCTTGTCTTGCACCC
>JAJXXG010000956.1 GCA_021781255.1 Acidobacteriota bacterium | reverse complement strand
AAGGCGTCGTCCCGCCCTACTACGACTCGCTCATCGCCAAGCTCATCGTCCACGGCAAAGACCGCGCCGAAGCCATGGCCCGCATGCAGCGCGCCCTCTCGCAGTTCGTGGTGCAGGGAATTGAAACCTCCATCTCCCTCCACCAGGCCATCTTCCAGGACGAAGACTTCCGCGCTGGCAACTTCGACACCAAGTTCATGGAGCGCTTCCTCGCCAACCGGTAGCTGAGCGGTTGGGGCTGGCCCAGGTACCGGGGTTGAAAAGTAAGCACCATCATCGAATGATGGTTGCCCCCGGTCCCTCGCTTTTGGGGACTGGGGATAGCGATTCCATGCCGAGTGCCTCACCCATAACGCACCGGTGCCCCATTCATGCGCGTCTTTTGCGCATGAGTGGGAGTCAACTCACTTCCGCATGACTTGGAACCGCCGCGAACACTCATCAACCCCACTCATCGCGATACCACTGCGATGAGTGGGGGCACCTGTGCCGACACGTCTGCAGACAAGCCCTACAGAACCCACTAGGGCAGGGGAAGAGACGTGCAGTTGGAAACGCCATCCTGCGGACACGCCAGGAGATTGCTCCCCGAAACGACCGTGCCCACCGGCATGACTGGCGAGGTTTCGCCCGCCACTGCGGCGGCCGTTCCCGCGACCGGGTCGAGCGTGGTGAACGTTCCGTCATTGTTCGGCGTGTCGGCGTTGCCGATGATGGCAACGGTCGGCGCCGCGAGGATGCTGACGGGGGCTCCGGGGAGGGCGATCGGGTTGGTGGCGGTCGGTTTCAGCGTGGTTTCGCTGAAGGGGACCGCGTTTTTGTCGCCGTAGGAGATGACGACGCCGAGTCCCAGCGAGTCGAACAATACGATGTCTGATCCGCCGGGAAGTCCCGTGGTGACGCCGGTAAGCGCCTGCGATCCGGCGATCGTCACGCCGTCGGTAAGGTCCACCATCCAGAGAACGGTTGAGCTGCCTGCGGTGACGACGTACGCATACGTCTTGCTGTTGACAACGCCAATCGCGATGGATTGCGGGTTGGTGCCGACTGCGATGTTCGTATACGGCGGCGCCGCGTTGCTGGCGGTCAGGTTCGTGATATTGGAGCACGACAGGTCGTCCGTCGTGTTCGCCTGGATGATGCATTGCCAGCCATTCTTTGACGCGACTCCCGTAAGCAATCCTCCTGAGGGAGCACTACTGCTTGGTCCGGGCAGGGCATTACCATTTTGATCGAACGTAGCGCCATTAACAGAGATGATCCCCGTCAGGTCATCGATGGCCATTTGGATTGTCGGCGCCCCGACGAAGATTTTCCCGTTCGGTACGGCAACGCCTGCCGCCGTGAACTGGTCGATATACCCGTTCAGCGGCTGGCCGTTGTACAAGTGTTGGCCGGCCACGATCTCCTGCGGGTTAAGGCAGAAGACCTTGGTGGTCGTCCCGCTGGTGTACGTTCCGCACATGTTGTGCGAATAGAGCCCCAGCGGCACCGCATTCGAACAGCCGGTTCCATTGCTTTGGCAGACCTGGCACGAGCGGTAACCGGAGCCCTCGTCCGTTTGGTCGATTGCCAACTGAACGGTCAGTTGTGTAGAGCTGGCAATCAGATAGGATGCGACTTTCGTTGTTGGCGTGCAGGAAATATCCACATACGTCGGCGGAAAGTTGGTCCCGTTGAACGTGAATTGCGGGAAACCGCATTGTCCAAGGCAATACTGCACCCCGGGTGTGATCGAGCTCAGCGTGATCGGTGCCGCAGTCACGGTCACACTTGTCGTTGCGGTCTTAGTCGAGTTCTGCACTGAAGTGGCGGTCACCGTGGCCGTTCCTGCAGACGTGGAAGCAAGCAATCCCGCAGACGTAATCGTTCCCAGACTCGTGGCATACGTCACGCTGTGGTCCGTAGACCCATCGCTGTACGTTACCGTCCCCATGCACTGCGAGGTGGAAGATGGGTCTGTGGTGATGGACGTCGGAGTGCACGCAAGCGCCACACCTGTCACCGTCAGCGCGGTAACGGTGATGCTGGCAGTGCCGAACTTGGTGGTGTCCTGGGTGGAGGTGGCCGTGATGATCGCCGTGCCCGCGCCCGATGGCGCAAAGACACCGGCTGATGTGATTGTTCCCCCTGTCGCCGTCCACGTCACTACGGAGCTGTAGCTCCCGGTACCCGTGACCGTAGCCGTGCAGGTGCTGGTTTGAGCAGTCGTGATGGAGAGTGGAATGCAGGACACACTGACTGCGGAAATCACCGTCCCTTGATTAACGGTGATGCTGGCTGAGCCGGACTTGGTGGAGTCCTGGGTGGAGGTGGCCGTGATGGTCGCCGTGCCCGCGCCCGATGGCGTAAAGACCCCGCCCGATGTGATCGTTCCACCTATCGCCGTCCACGTCACTGCAGTCGAAAAGGCCCCAGTTCCCAGAACGGCCGCTGTGCACTGCGAAGTCTGCGCTGTGGAAATGGAGTTGGGAGAGCAGGAGACACTCACCGAAGTAATGGCCGGTACGGTCGATGAACCGCCGCTCATGCTGCCCCCACCGCCTCCGCAAGAGCTCAAAAATCCAGCAAGAATGACACCGAAAAAACGCGCGAGAACATTCCCCTTCATTCCGCAACACCTCATCATCCTGGGGGAGGACCAAGATTACCACAAGCGGCAGTTAGCCCGTTCATCCGAGACGCCGGGTGCCCCATTCATGCGCGTCCTTTGCGCATGAGTGGGAGTCAACCCACTCCCGCTTGACGATGGACGCCCCACTCCAGCACGGCCTCATCCTCCTCAGCGACGCACCCACGTCTCCGAACGCAGCACCCACAGCCTTCGCCTGCACCCGCTAAGCCGCTAATCGTTCAGTCCCTTGCCAGCGAGAATCAGCGAGATGCTCTTCTCGACCCGTGCCTCGCGCGTGTTCGATAGCTTCGGCTGAGAGAAGTGGAAGATGTAGCCGCGCTGCCGTCCCGGAGTCAATGCGGAAAATGCCTTTTTCAAAGCCGGCATCGCATCCAGTTTCTTTTGGAACTCGTCGGGAATCGTCAGCTCCTCCGTCTTCTTCATCTTCACCTTCAGGCCCGCCTGTTCCACCTCCATCGCTTCCTGGATGTAGGCCTTCACGACCGGCTTCAACCGGGTGATGTCCTTCACGCTCGTGAAGCGAATCTGGCGCGAAGCCTGATGCTGCCCCGGCGTGGCGAGAATCCCATTCGGGTCCTTCAGCAAAGCTCCCTTGAAGAACAGCAGCGCGAAGTACTCTTTGAATCCGTGAATCAAGACGACATTTTTCCCGCCGAGTGTGTAACAAGCCTGGCCCCACTTCAGTTCTTCGGCCAGCGGGAAACCGAGGACGATGGTCCTCAGCATTTGAAACTCCTCCTGCCAGCGTGTCTCCTGCTGAAGAACTCGATCCACAACGGGATTCTTCTTGTTCATGCAGTCCGCCTCCAATCAAGCCTCACGTCGAAGGTTGAAATCGGAACGATTTTACGCTGCGTCTTTCACCTATGAAAATCCTCCGGGCGCACCGTTCGTCTCCCGTTCCTCTTGGCACCCTACGCCATGCTAAGGTGAGGCATACCCATGCCCACCGTCCAGGAACAATTCGGTCAGATTGACATCTATCTCTTCGACCAGATTCTCAAAGGCCGCATCGCCCCCGGCATGCGCATCCTCGACGCCGGTTGCGGCTCCGGCCGAAACCTTGTGTATCTCCTGCGCGAGGGCTATGACATCCACGCCGCCGACGCCAACGCCGAGGAAGTGGAGACCGTGCGCAACATGGCGCGTTCGCTCGCCCCGTCGCTTCCTGCCTCCAACTTCCGTGTCGAGCCGGTCGAGCAGATGTCCTTTCCGGATGCCTTTGCCGACGTCGTCATCAGCAACACCGTCCTCCACTTCGCGCGCGACGATGCGCACTTTGAAGCCATGCTCCGCGGCACCTTCCGCACCCTCAAACCCGGCGGGCTGTTCTTCTCCCGCCTTGGCTCCTCCATTGGCATGGAGAACCGCGTCGAGCCCCTTGAAGGCCGCCGCTGCAAATCCCCGGACGGCTCCATTCGCTACCTCGTCGATGAACCTCTGCTTCTCACTTGCACACAGCGCATGGGCCAGCTCGCCGACCCCATCAAGACCACCCTCGTTCAGGACCAGCGCGCCATGACCACCTGGGTCGTCCGCAAAGGGGAGCACTCCACGCTCTGACAGCGTGTAACCCGGTTCTCAAAATGGTTATGAGTCGTACAAGCCGTGCCCCGTTCATCGCGGCAGTGTCGCGATGAGCGGGCCCGCGCAGCCGAAGAGTCTCACGCGCGCACAAAACGTATCTCGTTCCATCCGCACACAGAGATCCCCTCACGCCCAGCGCCAGGCGCGTCTTTGCTCAAAATATTCTTGCCTTACGCCGCGACGAGTTTGCCCGCCCTCACATGCTGCGCGGAAGCATTGTCCACCGGCAGCGTCTGCACCGTGGGCGCGCCCTGCATCATCGGCCCCAGCTTCGTAGCAATCTCGCGGAAGAGCCCGTTGTCGTAGTTCCTGATGGCCGCTTCGTTCTCCCAAAGCGTCATGCAGCAATACTTGCCCGTGGCTGGGTCCACCGACTCGATATTTTCCAGGAACCCCGGTTGCTGTTCGATGCGCGGCAGCAGCTCCTCATTCACGATGGTGCGAAACTCGTGAATGTGCGCCGGCTGAATGTCGCAGGTGATGACACGCGAGTACATAGTCTGACTCCCTTCGGAGAAGGATGAGCCCGGATGGCTCCGCATCCTATGCCTCCCTCCTGCTGAAGTCAATCCAAGCTCCGCTGCGCATCGGCAGTCACTTTTCACGCTTCGCCTCTGGGTGTAACAATCGCTCCGTCCTTTTCATCCCCGGAGACTCCGCCGCATGTTCCTGCGCCCCGCTCTCATCGCGTTCTGTTCCGCGCTCCTCGCAACCCCGCTCGCTCCCGCGCAGTCAGCCGACTGGCCCGTCTACAACGGCGGCTCCGACGGCGCGCACTACTCCGCGCTCACCCAGATCAATCGCGCCAACGTCGCCCAGCTCACACAGGCCTGGAGCTATGACACCGGCGACACCGGCAACATGGAGACCAACCCCCTCATCATCAACGGCACCCTCTACGCCTACTCGCCCAAGCAAAAAGTCATCGCGCTTGACGCCGCCACCGGCCAGCTTAAGTGGCAGTTCGACTCCGGCATCGCCGGCACGCAGCCCGTCCGCGGTCTCGCCTGGTGGCCTGACGCGCAAGACGGCGGCAGCCATCCCCGCCTCCTCGCTGGCATCATGAACTACCTCTACTGCCTCGACGCCGCCACCGGTCGCCCCATCCCCACCTTCGGCGACAACGGCCGCATCGATCTCCGCAAAGACCTGCGCGGCGACTATCAGGTCCAGTCCACCGTCCTCACTTCGCCCGGGATCATCTATAAAGACCTCATCATCGTCGGCGGCCGCGATCCTGAAACCCATCCCGCTCCGCCCGGCGACATCCGCGCCTACAGCGTCCTCACCGGCCAGCTTGTCTGGCGCTTCCGCACCATCCCGCGCCCCGGCGAGTTCGGCTCCAGCACCTGGCCGCCCAACGCCTGGCAAACCGCCGGCGCCGCCAACAACTGGGCCGGCATGGCCCTCGACGCCGAGCACGGCATCGTCTACGCCCCCACCGGCTCCGCTGTCATGGACTTCTACGGCGGCGACCGCGTCGGCGACGA
>JAJXXG010000770.1 GCA_021781255.1 Acidobacteriota bacterium | reverse complement strand
ACTTCCGCCGCCTCGTCACCCGATGGGAGTACCATGTCGAAAACTTCCTCGGCTTCGTTCAATTGGCCTGCCTGCACATGATGCTCAGGCATTTATGAGACCGCTTCTAGTCAGCTTCGAAAAGACTGAGGCCGGCTACACGGCCCTGGTGCAACTGGCCGCTGCCCTCATCTGCTGGAGACAGACTGTCACTATTTACGGATAAGCTCTAAGCCGCTGCGCGGCAGAGGCTACCGCGTGGACTTACGAGTCGGTTGGTGGCTGGTATAGCTTGTGGGTCACAAGGAGGTGTGACCCGAGGCATAGACACCTTAGGACTTGCGCAGCAAAATCTTTGTACACTCCCCCAGACCTGACACGGAGAGGGGCCGTTATGACCAAAGCGAAGTCGACGCTCGGACGTTTATCGGTCTTTGTGCTGCTTCTCGGGGCGATTCCACTGGCAGCGCTGGCGCAAACCGGCATCGTGGCACAAAAGGGCCTGCAGCAGAGTGTGGCAGAACCTGCCATTGATGAGTTTACTGAAATGCTTGTCGGCGACCTCACCGCGGGCGGGTTCCAGGTGAGCGACGGCTACACGATACTGTACGACAAGGACGCCTGCCCGAATTACACGTATCCCGCGCTGCATAGCTGTTTCGGCAACAACCCAGTGTCGCCGTACGTGATTCCGGTCGTTAAGGCATGGCCAGATGAATACATCGGGCCAACACCGGCGAACACTTTCGGCGAGGTGCGGCTCGGCTACACCCCGATCTACCGGCTCGACCCGCGGGATGCGGTCATCGTCTACGGTCAGATGCCGCCTCCGGGAAAGTACATGAGTCTGGTGACATACGAGTGGAGCCAGCACGGGAAATGGAAGGCCAAGGACTTCAACCTGTGGGCGAACACGCCGAACCACCCTCCTATGCCATACGTGTTCAGCACGATTCCGCCCGACGACCCCAGGTCGGAGCGAATCTGGAGTTTCTCGACCTTAGGCGAGACTGTCAACAACGTGCTCATGCAGCTTAAGTCTGGTGACCCATTCGGCAAGAACCGGTACTTCATCATCACGCCGAGTGCCAGCACGGACCAGGCGGTGCGTCGCGCGCTGCAGGCCGAGGGAGTTTCCGACGACGACATCTTCACCGAGGAGATCCCCTCCCGGGATGCATTTGGCCCGATCGGTCCGCTCGGGATGAGCAAGAACGCCATCGACTTTTGGACTCTGTTCAAATACGCCATCCCCGACGATCAGGACGCGGCGCAGTTGTGGTGGAATAGCTTCAAAGGAGACAACCCTTCGCTGAATCCGCTGAAAGTGATGCGAGTGCGTGCCCCCTCCTCTCCAGGTCCGGTGCAGCGTTACGGCCTGCTGGCCTACGATCAGCGTACGGCAGTCAGCGAGGCCTACCTGGCAAATGACCTTCAGAACCTGGTCAATGGGGTGTGTGACCGTGCTGAGACGACTATGGGCCTTTACAGCGCCGACTGCTCGCAGTCGGCGCCTGCTCTATCGTTCATGGCGGACATACTGCAGGACTTTGGGTGGGCCGGCCCCTACTGTCGTAAGGTCAACATGTGGTGTGGCGACCAACCTGACGCGGGCCTGTTCGGTACCAGCGCGCTCCCGCTCGATTCCGGCCAAATCTACGCTGTGATTGACACCCTTGCCACCGAGACGGGGAATGCATTGTATGTTGGCTTATCGGTCAATGCGGGTTCGACTTATCTCTCACCGACAGGCGTAACGGATGTTGGTCTGAAGGGCTCTGCGAAGAGCTACGAAGATATAGTGGCCAACACCGATAAGTTCTTCGTGCACTACTTCACCCGCGACTGCTCAAAGCTGGTAAACGCACAACTGGTCGAGAGGGAGCCAGACTGCACCGAGATCGATACGAACATGGTGCCGATGCAGGGCCAAACCAATGCGGTAGGGGATCCAGCCCTGTTCGGCTTGTTCTGGGCCGGGATTCGCGACTACATCGCCCCGGGAACCAAACGCGGCCCGGACACGACTCAATTGCTGCGGCCGAGGATACTCACGTTCACGCAGCAGTAGTCGGCTTCCACGAACTTTGGAAGCCACCTATGCATTGACTATGCTGTGGCACCGGCTCCTGGCCAGCATTCGGTCGAGCCAGAGGTTCGCGCAAAACTGCCAAGTCACTTAATGTGGACCGATTGCTCCCGGCAGGTCGGCTGGCCGCCAGCTTTCCGGCATCGGCTGCCGGGCAGCCATTTGCCGGGACACCAGCGCGGTTTCGGTAACTATGCTGTCATTGACAAATACGCTATTACCAATCAGCAGTTTGCGACAGAGGAGGTTGACGCCATCAGGACCATGCCCAAGCACAGTGCCGGAGTACGAGACCTACGAATGGACATGGATATCACTATCCACCATAGCCAGAAGCGGTGCTGCCTTTCGCACCGGCGGCCTCGCCAGTAGCAGCGCCGCGAATCCAGCAAGGCACAACAACGACACCGTATAGAAAGCCCCGGCGTAGCCGCCGAAGTGGTCGTACAGAAGTCCGGCGCCGTAAGCGGCGATGGCCCCAGCCGTGGTGGCGAGCACGGCCAACAGGCCCATGATCGAAGCAAAAGGCCTATTGCCGAAGTAGTTCGCCATCAGCGTCATTCCGCCAGGAACAGCGCCTCCAAAACCCAAGCCGACAACCACGGCATACCTGTAAAGGCCCACGGTGCCGGTGGCGTTGAATGCCCACAGCACACCCAGGCTAAGCACCAGCATACTCGCAGCCCAGATCCATCGCGGTTCAACGCGATCGCCAAAGGCAGCAACCCCAAGCATGCCGAGCAGCATTGCGAACGACAGCATCGAAACCGACAGAGCGGCTTCTGCCGGGCTATGTCCCAGGTCTCTCAAATGGGCAACTTCATGCGCCCCCAGCAGAGGGAGAGTGACACTGAAACCAGTGCCGGGAATCAGCAGCAACCAGAAAGTTGGCGAACGCAACACCTCGGAATACGACCATTCTTCCCGGGTCTTGTACACCTGCGGCTTTTGTTGCCAGTCCGGCGAGATACTTTCGGAATCCGCGAGCTCGCCGTCTGGCATCTGCCCCAGGTCGGAAGGCCTTTCTTTGACCCAGAACAGGGTCATGAGCGCCGCGCACCCACTCAGTCCACTAACCAGCCACCAGCTGGCGCGCCACCCCGCATGCCCGTTGGCAGACAGCCGATTCAGCACAATTGGAGCTACTATTCCTCCAACGCTGCCGCTGGTCATCAGCAGCGAGATGGCCCGCGCCTTCTTCTTTATGAACCAGCGCACGATTCCAGCCTGCGCCGCCAGCGGTCCCGCGACGCTGAAACCCAGGCCCATCATGACGCCAAATACCGCTATCGCCTGCACATCAGTATGGACGAACGTCGCCAGCAAAACCGCGCCAATGGCCGCTATCATGCTACCCAGAACCAGCGTGAACCGCACGCCCCGCTTGTCTACACAGACAGCAACCACCGGCCCGAGCATGCCTGACATCCACGAAAAGGTGGCATAGATCAAGCCCAAGGTGCTGCGGTTGAAATGCAGATCGTTCGCCATGTAGACGTTCGACACGCTGGCTCCCGCATAGGGAAACGAGTTGGCAAAGACGATCAGCCACATCACCACCAGAAGTGTCCAGCCATAAAAACGCGGTTCCTTGGTCATCTCCTCGTCCTTTGACGCGCGTCCGGTAGAAAGTGTGCCTGCCCGCGGGCGCGCCTCTCGGCTAACTATTTATCGAACAATCTCTAGGAATCGCCCCCAAAGCACTTGCCGCAAACGGTGCAAAGCTCGCCGGGGCGCTCCTTGCAAAAGCGCACATTGTCACCTTCATAGAGGTACTCATAGGTGCCGTCCGGCTTGGCCCGGCGCAGAATCTTTGACCAGGTCCCATCCAGATAGGCAGCCTGAAAGATGAGAGGCTTTCTGATCTTGAATTCAACCGGGCAGTGCCACAGGTTGGGCGGTATACGCAACACGCAGGGCTTGGTAATGACCATGGTCTCCATGTGGTCAGGATCCCGGCCCATCTCGATTCTCACTTCCGCATCAAAATCGAATACATTCGGGAAGTTTGCCCCGAGGATTATCATGTACTCCTCAGCGGCATGGTGGAAGTGCGGGACCTCCATCTTCAGATCTTTAACGAAGACCTGGAACCCGACATGGAACTTGGCTCCCGGGAGGCTGGTCTCGCCCCGGAAATAGGCCTGCGGCTTGGCGCACCAGTCGCCCCAATGCGCTTCCTCAGGGAAGAGATCGAACTTAAGATGATCAAAACTGCTCATGGCCGTCATCCTTTCAGATTAATGCAGCGGGAAACCCCGGGGTCTTTGAGTCTTGCAACCACTCAAAGACTCTAAAGGGACAAAGCAACGCAACCAAAGTTCTATACGGCCTTGGGAATTTTGGGCACCTGCAAATATCCCGTCTGGTAGACGCCGTTGAAATAGGGCGCGCAAAGAAGAGCACTGAACAGCATGGGCTTGCCCAGCCTTTTTATGTTGAGCGGATTGTGCTCCATTCCGCGAGGGATAAAGAGAACGGTGGGCTTGGTGATGACGTGTTTTTCGTACTCGTTTCCGAGAAATATCTCGATTTCCGCATCGAAGTTCGCGGTGAAGTCGGGCAACTGGGCGCCCAGGAAGAAGAGATATTCGTCCACGTCGTGATGATGGGATTGCAGTTCCAAGCGAATCGGTTTCACAAACATCTGCCAGCCAATGTTGATGCCGGCGCCCGGAAGATCGCTGTCTCCGCGAAAGTACGCCTGGGGACTGGCAACCGCCGGGGTAAAGGACCGCTCTTCCTTGAGCGTGGTGCAGAAGAGATGGTCGTACCTGGTGCCGGTAGTCCCGGTGGGCCAGGGAGGCGTGTTTGGCACTCGCATTCCTTCCAACTGCTCCGTCGGCTCCTCAGCCATCGCGGCTGCCGGGGCCCCCGATTGGGCCAGAGCATTGGCCACCACTTCTTTCGCCGCGCCCGCCGGCACCTCTGTAAAGATTGCCTTGCGAGCAGGGTCGTTGTTGTCACCTGGTACTGCGCTCATCATGATCTCCTCTCTGGAAATTCGATAAATTAACCTTGGACATAAGCGCCGCGAAAGTAGGCCGAAGGCCTGGCCAGATAATCGATGGGGATATCGTCTCTAAGTCCGGTAAACAAGTTCGACGCGTACTTCTTCGTTTCGCTCATATCGTCTCCATCGCACACGACCGATGGCCGTGGCCCGACGGCTTTTGCCTTAGCAGTTGCTTCATTGCAACCACAAAGCCTCAAGCGCCTGGAATGGAAGGCAATGGGATGATATTAGTTCCGCCGCCTGCTCGAGTCTTTCGCCATAGCGCACTGCTCTTAATTCACTTTGGCGAATCTTCCGGGGCTTTCGAGGGGGATGAGGCGGTTTTCGAGGCAATTTTTGAATTTTCGATTTGGATCTTCGCGGGAGCTTCCCAAGAATTTAGGCTGAAGTGGATAACCGCCTTGGGGTCCATATCAAGGCTGCCAAGAGCACTAAAACCTTCGCACCGGACCGGACAGAAGCTTTCCAGGGACTTTTCGCGGATTCGTGCCTCGGCGCCGACTCGGCGATGCGGCTGTTCACATCCACTACTTCCACGCCCAAGTACCGGCGGTTCCATGTGAAGTGCGCGCCACAGTTCAAGGAAAACCGCAAGGAAGCATTCATGCGAGTGCGAACCCAACCGTGCA
>JAJXXG010000476.1 GCA_021781255.1 Acidobacteriota bacterium | reverse complement strand
AAAGCAGTGGGCCTCCGGTCGCAGCGGGCACCACGTCCCTGATCTCTTTCGAACGGCATGAACCGAAGGCAACACACGCTCGCCACCGAAGTCTGCATTCATTTAGCCAGGGTCTTGCAACAACGAAATCCCAGATGATAGTTGGAATGGCTTCGAGGATCCATTACCCGGCTCCCGTGCCAGAAGGGAGCGCGCCAGCGGCACCAGTCCTCGTGCGCGCGAGTAGTGTCGACGACGAACCAGCTGCCCTTCATCTCGGTGTAGCCGAGCTCGGTGCTGCCCCGACTCGACATTTGGTTCTTGTTCAGAGGCAGATTCATGTGCTCTGCCGCGTTTCCATTCAGGTCATAGACTTCGAGCGGACTGTGGCAAGCAGGGAAGTCGCCCGATGGATAAGTATTGGATCCGCATCGTGTCCAGCCGCCACCGTCGCAGCCAGGGCTTTTCCTGCTTCCTGTAGCACATATACCATTTTGATATTCCGGGCCATAGCTCCAGGACTTCGAATTGCTATCCGCCTGGTTGTGAGCAAACCGCATACGGCGAACGTCACCCAGGTCAAAACGGTAGTCCGGCGGCTCAAGGCATCCTGCACAGGCTCCCTCCCATTCATGCGCGTCGCAGAGCCGTTTGCCGATGGCCCAGCAAATCTCGGCGGCTTCGCGGGCCTTCACCCAAACCACGGGATACGTGCATGGGATGTCCGGGAATTCAAATTGATCGATGCAGGCTTTGGCATCTTCCGGCTTTTCCTTCCGAGGATCATAGAGCGGGGCCATATACTTCGCTTTGCAGATTCTTTCAAAGCGAGGATTCTCGTAGCGCACTCCCATTCCGCTGAGCTTTGCCTGGCATTCTGCGGGCGTCACCGGATGGGGAGCAATGGCAGGATTGCCTTGCCCTATGTAAGAGGATTTCGCGAATATGTCTCGGACCGCATTGATCTGGCTGTCCGTGAGTCCATGAACTTTCTGCAATTGTTGAAAGAGCACTTCATTCTGTTGCTGCAGCGATTGGGGTGCTGCGAAGGACGGGCTGAGGCCGATGAGGATCAGCGGCGCGAGCACTCCGACGACAAAAAAACGCCGAATGATCATTGCCGGACCTCCTTTATTGATTCCGCCGCGTTACGTAAAAGAAATCCCGGTTATCGGGATATGCCAGGAAGCGCGGAACAGTCCCCTGCGGGGTGGACTTGTCCACTTGTTGCATTCCTGTCATGAGGTGGTTGACAATCAACCGGGATCCCGCCCGCCTGTAGAGGGCAAAATATGTATGCTCGAGGGCATTCATATCAAGAAGCATCCCGTAGCGGCACTGGTAGGCCACAAAAACTCGTGCCATGGCGGAAGGCGTCGCGGCAGAGAACACCGCATAAATCAAGAATCGCTTTTTACCGTGGATCTGCAAAGCAGCACCGGCACGGATCGTGCGCAGTTTCCTGTCTTCCGAGCCCGACCAGTTTCCGCCTCCCCAGTTATTTACCAGTCGTCCGGGAACTATTGACTGCGAAGGTGCGTCGAAATCCACGAGCGCGACGCCATTTTGCCGGGCATATTGGACCTTGCCCAAGAACTTGTTGTCCGCTGACTCCCAGGTCTTCATCCCGGTGGACCCATCGTTCAATACAAAGATCGTAGCTAAACCTGGCTGAAGCTTGCTGAAGACTACACCCCTCTCCACGAATCCATAGTGGCTTCCGTAATTCCTGGACGCGAATTCTCCGTACTTAAATGCGCCATGGGTGCGCTTGAATCCGCCCGTGAACGTGGCCACGGTTCTCCGTGCATCCTCGGGATCAACCATGCCTGTCGAAACCAGCGGCTCAATCGTTCCAATCCCATCAGGACCGGGCAGTTTCGAATCCCGGACACCTGGCTGGATGTGCTCGGACCAGCCCACGCCTGGATGCTGCGTACCCAGCGCGAAGCCGAGGTCAAAATCGTCGAGATCAAAGGCCACCAGATAACACAGCGCCGAGTCTTCTTTACCGTCGAGCGGTGCGACACCCGATTTCCCGCTTTTCAGCAACGAGCCATCGATCAGTTGCGGCGCTGTCACGCTCACCCAGATGCCTGGGTTTCCCATCGCTGCGTACCAGGCACCGGGGCGCAGTCCGTCAGGCATGGAGGAGTCTAGTTCAAGCCCCAAGGCAGTGGGAACCAATAGCCGGCTGGCATATTTCGGATCAATTCTGGCACTAAGTGGAACAGCGGCCGATGCTTCTCCGGCTTTATCAACTCCAATACCCGCTTGTTGGGGACGCAGTTCGCCGGTCTCGCGGTTAGTGTCTTGCAAGAGATGGCGAAAGAGTACAATTAAGTTCTCTCCGCCCGTGACATTATCGCGAAGAAAGTCCGTCACAGCTTCCAGATTTGTGCGATATCCCTTCGCTGGATTTCGCAGAAACAAGCGGCCCTCACAGATGGGGGCATAGATTTGCTGGGAGCTTTTCGCTTGATCCAGGGAGCCACCCTCAAAAAGACTGCAGCGGTAGGACTTTCCTGCTTCCACGACCTCGATTCCAAAAGGATATTGCGGCGTGAGGAGAAGCCTTCGAGAAAGTGGCCTGGGGTTTTCAAGGTGATAGGAGGATTTGCCGCCGTTTTGCCAGGCGACTGAAAGTAAATACCAGGCATTGATCGCTGGATTGAGGTTGACAAGCGTTGCAGTTCCGTCGGCGCTGGTTCCTGAGCGTATCCGAATGGAGCTTGTCGTCCGAAACTGTTGCAGATGCAAGATTGACTTGGGGCCGGCGGCCTCATACTCTTCCGTTTGACTTCGAGGTGCTGTGGTCTGGCCAACTGTGCTGCCGGCCCTCACGGTAAGCGCCACCGCCGCACAGGCAATCACGAGTGTCAAATAACGGCGCCCTTGGGTCGCTGAAGTGATTCCGCTTCCTCTTGCAGCCATGGGCTCCTCACATCGATAAGGCGCTTTGCTTTCAGGAGCTTTAAATTGCCAACAAGGCTGTGCCCACCATCAGGAGAATTGAGATCTGACTCTTTCGATTTCGCAGCGCGAACACGATTGGATCGTCATGCATTTCCCCACGATGCGCAACCAGCCAGAGATGTCCGATCCAATAAAGCAGGAGCGGACACAGAAACCACATGAACTCGGGCCTTGTATAGAGGGCCTTCATCTTTCCACTGGTGATGTCAAGCGCGAGAACTACAACTGCCAAGTACCCGCTCACTATTCCCATGGAGGCCAGCAGCTCAGTATCCGCAAGCCTGTAGCCCCTTGCTGTGGCGTGTTCCCCTTCAATCTTCCGCATGACTACGAGTTCACCGTAGCGTTTCAGCAGTGCGAGACTGACGAAAAAGAACGTAGTAAATGCCAGCAGCCACTCGGATGGCCAGATCCACACTGCCGCCCCTCCCGCGATGACTCGCAAAGTGTAAAGCCCGGCGAGGACAAGAACGTCAAGCATGACGATCTTTTTCACGTAGAGTGAGTACAGGACCGTTAGTAGGTAATAGAGGAGCAAAACTTCGAGGAAGAATTTCGAGACCAAACCTCCCACAACAAAGCCGATGACCAACAGACCCGGAACCATCAGAAGGGCGTAGGAAATTGGCAATCGCCCTGCCGCGAATGGCCGCAGACGTTTATTTGGGTGCCTGCGATCAGCCGTCAAGTCAACCAGATCGTTAAAGAGGTAACCGCTCGATGCACAACAGCAGAAGGCCAGAAAACCAAGCAAAACCTTTCCCCAGAGTTCCGGCTGATAGAATTCGTGTGCTGCAAGAAGCGGAATAAACAAAAGGAGATTTTTCAGCCACTGCTGCGGGCGTAGCGCACGCAGGTACTCGGCGGGACCGGGCCCGTGATCTTCGAATAACACTTGGCGACGATGCTCTTTTGCGGCAACTCGCGCCATCTGCCGGTTTGGATTAACCAAAATCGTATTCCTGGCTGAAGCCAGGACTTCTCTGTCACAGTGCCCATTTGCGGCATAATCGAAGCCCCTCTCGCCAAACTGCGCCACTAGACGTTCGCGTTTGTGTTTCCCCGACAGGTTAGTTTTTCCGTCACTGGCCAGAACGGAGTCGAACAGCTTGAGGTGGTCCGCCACCTGCTGGGCATATCGTTTGTCGCCGGCCGTGGCCAAGATTATCTGGCGTCCCTGGGCTCGCTGAGCCCTGACATACTCCAATAGTTGAGGCCGGTAAGGAATGAGGCAGGGGTCGAGCGAAGCACGATGGGCGATTTCTTGCTTGAACTCCGCCCTGCCCTTCAGCAACCAGAACGGCAAGGCGAAAATATATTGAGGCTCTTTCTTAACCAGATCCATCAGGGACTCAACCAGCAGGTCTGTCTTCACTAATGTCCCGTCAAGATCAACTACCAGTGGCACGTCAGGAAGCCGCATCCCGGATGATACGGGCAGTTCGCACTCCCTGCCTTGCTTGTCACCGCCGGGTTCCGCCGCAACGGTTTGTTGCTTCATGGCAACCCCGGTCGGACAAAGGTTGATGGGCTGTTCGGCTTCTTTGTCCAGAATTAATGATAGTTTTCCGCACTGCGCTGGGCAGTGATCTGCATCACGTGGGCGCGTGGGGCTGGGCTTGCTCCCCGGCACGGTGTCAATCTAAATCCGAGTGTTTCATACGAAGATCTTCGCCAGCTTCATGGGAACCATGGGGATTTGGAGTTTCTGCTTAATAACACGGCCACAATGATTTGCCGCCCACGTGGTGTGGCGAGCTGAGCACTCGGATCGCGGGCGTCTGTAAGCAGGGGAAAACTGTGGTTTCGCGGCCGCGGACTGGGCCTTATTGTCTCGCATCAGGCAGCAATGCTTGCGCGTGGAGGACGTGGCCCCACAACCATGAATTGATGGGTCCTTCACTACTAAGGACTTTAGCTTCTTTAGGGTCCCGGAGGACGTCGTCCACAGATTGTATCTGACCATCCACGATCGCTTTGTCGCTGACCAACCGGATGCCATGACTGTAGTCCGCATATCCCGCACCATGAACGGTGCTCAGAGGCTGGATGGGAACTCCGTTAAGCCGTTGCCAACCGTAAATCGCGACCCGATCAGGATGCTGAGCCAGACGATTCGTCATGACAACATCCTTCTTATCCCCTGAAATCAGCTCGCCCAGTTGAAAACCGAGACGATGCAACTGACGCTCGATCATCTGGTTGTGAAGCCAATAATATTCTGTCGATCGCATGCTGGGTCCTGCAGGCAGCGGCTGCGGAGCAAGGTGAAGTGCGGATTGCGCGTAAATCGCATCGACCATTCTTGTCGTGGGAAGAACGAAACCGAGGTGTGTTGCGACTGAAAGGGCCGAATACAGATTCATCGGGATTCGCACATAGTCGTCGTCTGATCCAATGGAGAGGTAGTCCGGCATGACGAAGATCGTGGCTACCACGGCTCTGTTGCCAGCCGACCTATACCGGAGTTTAACCGGGACAAGTCTTCGGAGGAAACCAGGCACATCGCCTTCGAGAATCTCCTCACGGATGGCTGCCTCGCGTTGCTGCGGGTCCATTTTTGAAACATATTTGACGAATTCTGACCCGGTAAGCGCATGACGGCGTCTTGGGGGAATGAGCCGGGCAAGAGCAGAATATTTCAGGCCATGCTTGCCGGGTCCGGCAGCGCCCGCGCAATGGCACAACAG
Source organism: Acidobacteriota bacterium (assembly GCA_021781255.1). Next base: position 81 of record JAJXXG010000476.1, on the reverse strand, counting down.
AACCGCTATGACAAGCTTGAGACTACGGTTTTGCATCATTCGCCTTACCAGATTTCCTGCCGATTTTGGAATCGACAAGAG
>JAJXXG010000318.1 GCA_021781255.1 Acidobacteriota bacterium | reverse complement strand
TGAAGGTGCGCGGCGCCAGAATGCGTGCTGAGGTCTACCTGAATGAGCAACTTGTTGGCTACTCCATCATGGAGGAGCTTCCGTTCATCTGTGTTCTCACCAGGGCGGCAGATCCTGGCGGAAAAAATCGGTTAGCGATCCGCATAACCAATCCCGGCGGGCGTTACGACTGGGTGGATGGCACGACGATACGCTGGGGCGCTGTGAATGTCTATCGTTCGCATGGCTTCGGAGGCCTCGACCGCGAACTCTGTTTATGGGCAGTTCCCATGACAGGCCATATTGCAGACGCCTGGGTATTGAATACGCCTGAGCCGAGAACCATCAACGCATTTGTTCGAATCGAAGGCGCTCATGCAGGCGAGCCAATCTTTGAAGTGCTGGAACTTGCGACGAACAAGGTGCTAGCCCGGGCAGCGGGAAAGATGGCAAGCGACAATCATCAGTTGGATGGTCCTGTCATGCAGGCAAAGCTGCGCTATGAAAATGCGCAGCTCTGGGATTTGTCCGCGCCGCATCTCTATCGGCTTCGAGTAACTCTTCCAGTCGGCAATGGCGAGCGGGATGTTCGCATACTCCCATTCGGCTTTCGCTGGTTCGCTCCCGATGGCCTCGGCACGAATGCCATCTTTCGGATGAACGGGCGTCGCATTAAGCTCTACTCCTCGATTTCATGGGGATTCTGGGGATTGAATGGCCTGTGGCCAACGCCGCAACTGGCCGAGCGAGAAGTAAGGCAGGCGCAAAGGCTGGGCTTGAACTGCCTGAATTTTCATCGCAACGTAGGAAAGGAGGATGTCTTCCGGGCGCACGACCGGCTGGGTCTTTTACGCTATATGGAGCCCGGTGGGGGCAAGCTCTCCATTGGCAAATTGCCTGCGGGTGTTGCGTCCAACGCGGCCAGTATCGTGATGGAGAAACCTGGTACCGAGGCTGATCGCTTTTCGCAGCGATTCATGCTGGCCAAGTGTCGCGGCATGGTTCGCGCCTTCCGCAGTCATCCCTCTTTGATTCAGTACACGCTCCAGAATGAGATCGGAGCGGACCTCAGCAACCCAGATACATTCGCCGCGCTGAAGATCATGCATGCAGAGGACCCGTCCCGCTCGGTTGTCCTGAACGATGGTTTCAGTCCGCAGCCGCGCAGTGCTCCGCAGGCATGGTTCTCGCCCTACAACGACACCATGCATCGAAGTGATCAGGAACCGTGGGCCGGCTGGTGGAATAACCATCAGGGTGCTGGGGACCAGTGGTATGACGAGTTCTACAAGGACGCCGACCACTTCACCTATAGGCAGCCTCTGCTCTCTGCACTGGTTGAGTTTGGCGAGATGGAGGGCTGTGCTGTTGCTGACAATCACGCGCGCATGGTGCATCAGATTGAGGCAGGCGAGTTTGGCGGAAACGGCAAGAGCTACGATCTCGTCGACCATCGCCAGATCCTCGACGCATACAACAGCTTCCTGGATCGCTGGGGATTTCGGGCGGCCTTTCCAACCGCTGACCATCTTTTTGAGGCTCTGGGCAATAAGTGCTATGAGAGCTGGCAGCAGTACATGGAGAACGTCCGCATCTGCGATGCCGTGGACTTTGCAGTTATCAGCGGCTGGGAGTCCACGTCGATTGAGAATCACTCCGGCATCGTGGATAATCTGCGCAACTTCAAAGGAAATCCCGAGCTGATTGCGTCAAGCCTCAGGCCAGTGCGCCCCGTCGCCAAGCAGCACAAGCTCTGCTACGCGCTGGGCGAGAGTGCGGTCTTTGATCTTTACCTGCTGAACGAAACAGGGAAGCCCATTGCCGGTAAGGTCCGATTGCAGAGGACTGCTCCGGACGGAACAATGCAGCAACTTGGTGCGTGGGATGCGCCTGTACCTGCCGAGAACCAGTTCAGTTATACCCTGCAGAAAGACTTTACTGCGCCGGCATTTCAACAGGAGGGCATACACAAATTTATTTTTGCTGTGGATGGAGTGCCGGAATCAAATTTCATTCGCGAGATATGGGTTGCAAACGCACATCCTGATTTTGTGCGCAAAGTACGTGTAGCCGTGAGTGGAGCGCTGCCATCATTGCGCAAGCAACTTGCCAGTCTGCCCGGAGTTGAAGTGGTGGAGTTTACCGGTCAGGCACGATTTGATTTGATTGCTGCAAGCGGAGTCGTGAAAGGCTCAAAGCTTGATCGGCAAATTGGCGATGAAACGGGACTCGAAGCACAACCCGTGAAAGGCACACCCGCCGAATCGCAGATTCCAGGCGACATTCCGGAAGAAGTACTTGCAGCCGTCAGAGCTGGTACGCCTCTTCTTGCCGTCGTGCCGGATGACTTTTTTGCCGACGGCGTGGCGAAGCAACTCGCTCAAGAAGGAGCTTTCCTCTACCATGGCCAGGTCGGGGACGTCCGCGCACCATGGATGGGGAATTGGTTGTTTGTGCGCGAGCATCCTACGTTCCACGCGTTGCCGGCCAATCGCGTTCTTGGAATTCATTATCAGGCGCACGGAAAGCAGTCGAATGGTTTGCAGATTGAGCGAGCACCGGGCTCTCGTGAGCCGGAGGTGATTCTGGCATACAGTCGCGATCACGATCGCAACATTGGTGCCGCCAGCTTTTTGTGCCATGTAAAAGATACGCCCGTGCTGGTGCACCGCGCTCCTGCGTTCAGCGCGCCACTGCAGCAGCGCTGGCTTGCCAACACTATCGCTTACCTCACAGGCATCCATCTGGCATGAGCGGGCGCAAGAACGCAGCAGCTTAAGTGCCGAGAAAAGCAAAGGGGCAGACTGAATTCAGTCTGCCCCTTTGCTTGTGTACTTCGCATCAGGCGTGCGCGCGTTGCTTGTGCGGAGTCCGCTCAGGCGACTTTGCTGCCAGGTAGCGGTTCACTGCATCTGCCGCCTTGCGGCCCTCTGAAATTGCCCAAACAACCAGAGACTGACCACGGCGCATATCGCCAGCGGCAAATACGCCATCCACAGAGGTCATGTAGTCTGTGGTGGCTACATTGCCGCGCTGATCCAGCGCTACGCCAAGCTGCTCCAGCATTCCGTTCTTGATCGGGCCAAGGAAGCCCATAGCAAGCAGCACCAGGTCAACATCCAAAGTGAACTCTGTGCCCGAAATCGGCTCAAACTTCGGCGGTGGGCCTACGCGAACGGCTTGCAGTTGCTTCACATTGCCGTTTTCGTCTCCCGTGAACCGGATGCTGTTGATGCTCCAGTCGCGGATCCCGCCTTCTTCATGCGAGCTCTCTGTGCGCAGTTGCAGGGGCCACAGTGGCCATGGCGTAGACTCGGCGCGCTTCTCCGGGGGCTTGGGCATAATCTCAAACTGATGTACGCTCTTTGCTCCCTGGCGGAGGCTGGTGCCAAGGCAATCCGCGCCGGTGTCGCCGCCGCCGATAATCAGCACTCGCTTGCCCTCTGCGGAGATGGCGGTGGATTCATCCAGCACATCTCCTTCGCAGCGTCGATTCTGCAGTGGCAGAAACTCCATTGCGAAGTGAATACCCTTCAATTCACGCCCTGGAACATTCAGATCGCGCGGTTGCTGTGAACCACCTGCAAGCAGAATTGCGTCATGATGCTCGGTCAGCGCCTCTACTGGAACGTTCGCACCGACATGCGCATCGGTCAGGAAAACGACCCCCTCCGCACGCATCTGTTGGACGCGGCGATCAATGACATGCTTTTCCAGCTTGAAGTTCGGGATGCCGTAACGCAGCAGGCCCCCGACGCGGTCGCTCTTCTCATACACGGTGACGGAGTGTCCCGCGCGGCGCAGTTGCTGAGCTGCGGCCAGGCCAGCCGGTCCGCTGCCTACTACGGCAACGCGCTTGCCGGTATTTTGCTCCGGTGGTTCCGGATGAATCCAGCCCTCATCCCAGGCGCGCTCCACAATGCTCTTTTCGATGAGCTTGATCGAGACGGGAGGAAGGTTGATGCCGAGCACGCAGGCGGCCTCGCAGGGGGCAGGGCAGATGCGGCCGGTAAACTCTGGAAAGTTATTTGTCGAATGCAGCCGCCGAATTGCGCTCTCCCATCGGCCGCTGTACACCAGATCATTCCAGTCGGGGATGAGGTTGTTTACCGGACAGCCGGTGTGACAGAAAGGTACGCCGCAGTCCATGCAGCGTGCACCCTGTTCACGCTGCTTCTCCTCGGAGAAGGGCTGGTAAATTTCGAACCAGTCCTTGATGCGCTCTTCAGGCTGGCGGCGGACGGGCTGTTCGCGTTCAATTTCAAGAAAACCTGTAACCTTACCCATGCTGCACCTCTGCTGCCGCCACCAGAGGCGACGAAGTTGTGGGAGCTACGTAAACCGACTCAACACGAGGCACACCCAGAACACGCTTGTACTCGTGCGGGAACACCTTGATGAATTGCTTTTGCGCCTCAGCCCAGTGTTCCAGAATCCATGCGGCGCGCGGGCTGCCCGTCAGATCGCGATGACGCTCAAGCAGGCCACGAACCTCAGCAACATCTTCGTCCGTTGCCAACGGCTCCAGGTCCACGCTGGCCTTGTTGCACCGGCGCGTAGAGAAGTCTCCCTGATCGTCGTAGACAAAGGCGCGGCCACCGCTCATGCCCGCCGCAAAGTTGCGTCCGGTTGAGCCGATCACGACCACCGTGCCGTTGGTCATGTATTCGCAGCCATGATCGCCAACGCCTTCAACAACTGCGGTTGCGCCGGAGTTGCGAACAGCGAAGCGCTCACCGGCAATGCCATTCAGGAAGACTTCACCGCTGGTTGCGCCGTACAGAACAACGTTGCCCACAAGAATGCTCTCCTCCGGCAGGAAGCTGGAGGTCTTGGGCGGATAGGCGATGATGCGTCCACCCGAGAGGCCCTTGCCAAGGTAATCGTTTGAGTCGCCTTCGAGTTCGAGCGTTACGCCGCCCGGCACAAAGGCTCCGAAACTCTGGCCCGCAGAGCCTTCGAAACGGAAATGGATCGTTCCATCCGGGAGCCCATCCGAACCGTAGCGTCGCGCGATCTCGCCACCAAGCATGGCGCCCACGGTGCGGTGCACATTGCGAATAGCAAAGCTGCCCGTGACGGGTGTCTTGGATGTAAGAGCCGGCTTGGCCATGTCGATGAGTGCATGATCAAGCGCCTGGTCCAGACCGTGATCCTGCTCCTGCACCTTGCGACGCGCGACACGCGAAGGCACTGTCGGTGCATAGAGGATGGACGAAAGATCGATACCCTTCGCCTTCCAGTGCGACTCCGCCAGCGCGGCGTCAATCTTATCCACGCGGCCAATCATCTCGTTCATGGTGCGGAAGCCAAGCTTTGCCATATGCTGGCGCACCTGCTCGGCGATGAAGAAGAAGAAATTGATTACATGCTCAGGCTGTCCCTGGAAGCGCGCACGCAGCACCGGATCCTGGGTTGCAATACCCACCGAGCAGGTGTTCAGGTGGCACTTGCGCATCATGATGCAGCCCATGGCGATGAGCGGCGTGGTGGCAAAGCCAAACTCTTCCGCGCCCAGCAGCGCAGCAATCGTCACATCGCGGCCCGTCTGCAGCTTGCCGTCCGTCTGCACTTTGATGCGACCGCGCAGATCATTGAGCAGCAACACCTGCTGCGTCTCGGCAAGACCAAGCTCCCACGGCAGGCCCGCGTGCTTGATGGAGCTGAGCGGGGAAGCGCCGGTGCCGCCCGTGTCGCCCGAGATCAGCACCACATCCGCGTGCGCCTTGGAAACGCCAGCGGCAACTG
>JAJXXG010000232.1 GCA_021781255.1 Acidobacteriota bacterium | reverse complement strand
GCATGGGCCCAGGATTGGCTTACGCAGCATCAGAATCAGCGGTTCTTCCTGTGGGTGCACTATATGGAGCCGCATGCGCCCTTCAATGAGCCTGCGGAATTCGACAGATTCAAGGAGCCGGAGAACTATCCGAACCTGGGTGACACCGCAGATCTGCACAGGTTGGCAAAACTGCAGAACATCCATGCGATTCGCAGGATGCAGGAACTGTATGCGGGGAAGATTCTGTATGCCGACCACTACATTGGCGAACTGTTGCAGACAGTTCGTGCGCTTGGGTTGGACAAGAACACAATCCTCATCTTCACGTCGGATCACGGACAGTTGATGTACTCGCATCCCGCGGACTTCAATACATCTGACCATCGCTCACTGTACAGCAGCGATCTGCATGTTCCATTGATTGTTGTTGGGCCAGGCGTACCGGCGGGTAAGCGGATAGAAGACCTGGTCAGCAATTACGACATCGTTCCGACGATTATGGGTCTCGATCATCTTCCCGCACCTGCGAAGACGGACGGCGCGAACCTGAGTGCGGTAATTCAAGGCAAGGCTGAAGCGCCACCGCATAAGTACATCTTTGCCGAAGAGTCGAATCTGATACCGCAGTACTCCGTTCGCAGTGACCGCTACATGCTGATTGAGACCATGCCCAGCGGACAAATTCAGTGCTTTGACGAAGCTGCTGATTGGCATGAGGTCCACAGCATTTGCAAGCAGATTCCGGAGCAAGCCGCAGAACTGAAGAGCGTTCTGGATGAGCACATCCAGGACGAGGTGAAGCAGGCTCAGTCTTACCCAGACTGGAAAGACAACTTTGGGCTTGCGATTCTTCAGGGCAGAGATTCAACCAATCTGAAGATGCTGGCACATGCGGACACAGTGGTGAATGCCGCAGGAGGAGCGAGTTATCAATTGGCCGGGAGTGCATGGCGCATGGATAAGGCCAGCAATAACCTCGGCCATTTTGCATACTGGGCACCCGCAGGAGATGGAAGTACCTATGTGAACTATCGATCGGACACGCCGTTTATAGGGGACTATCGGGTTTCGGTTTGGTACGGCAGTATCGACGATCCACATGTAAAGCAGGCTACAAACGCAAATTACACGGTTCACTTCAAGGGAGGTTCGATGTCTTTTCCAGTGGATCAGCAAAAAGGGCAAGGGATGTGGCAGTCGCTCGGAGTGTTTCACGATCCGACTTTTGTTACGTTGACTGACCGCGCGAACGGCGCCGTGGTTGCAGGAGCAGTGCGGTTCGAGCAAGTTGGCTCGACGCAATCGGCGAAAGAGTAACGGTGAAGTCGCGCTTGGGCAGCGGCCAGAAATCCATGGTGTGAAGGTATTAAGTTTCGCGACTGAGTCAATCGAAGAGCGATGGCGGCGCAATGAAACGTGATCGCTCTTTGACGAAGAGTACGACTGCATCTGAGCGAAACAGGAACGAAAGAATAGCCACGGACGGCCCCGGGAAGCCTCCAGCGCACTGAATGAATACCCTGCACGGCGCTCCCGATTGTGGATGCAGGTAAAGCTCAACGAACTCGAAATAAACAAGTAGAAGGGTCTACATTTGGAGGAGAAAGTGGAGAAGGCAATTGGAGGTCAGTTCGGAAAGCTCGGTAGCCGCAGTTGGATGTCGAATGCGCTAATCATGGAGAAGCTGTCTGGACCTTGCAGGCGCATGTTCGTGCGAGCAAATCTTGTCTGCTTGTTACTCGTGGGCATAGCGGGCATTGCGATCTCTGCTCATGCGCAGGTGGATCGCGGCACAATTACCGGCACGGTAAGCGATTCTACGGGCGCGGTGATTCCTGGTGTTCAGGTGGATGCCACGAATCCCGCAACAGGGCAAAGCTACAATACGGTCACCAACTCCGCCGGTATCTATAATCTGCTGAACCTGCCGATTGCGACCTATGACATTACCTATAGCAAATCGGATTTCGTGACATTTGTTCGCAAGGGCGTTGCAATCCAGGTTCAGCAAAGGGCGCAGATCAACGTAAAACTGCTGGTAGGCTCCCAGCAGCAAAGCATTACCGTTACGGCTGCACCAATGCTGAAGGTAAATCCTGAACTGGGCACCAATATGACGAGCGATGAAGTAAGCACGCTCCCATTGTCAGCCTACCAAGGACGCGATATCACTGCATTTGCTTTTGCCGTCACGCCGACTGTCACGGGAAGCGATTATCAGGGCCAGATCGGTGGATCGCAGGCGAACACCAAGGAAGTGCTGATCAATGGTACGTCAGCGGATTCGTCACGTGTCGGTCACATTGGCGAAATGGAACCGCCGATGGATGCTGTGGGACAGTTCCAGGTAGATACATCGGGCATTAGCGCGGCGGCAGGCCGCACTGGTGGCGGCGCCTTCCTGTTCGAACTCAAAACGGGCACGAACCAATTTCACGGCACTGCATTCGGAATCTACGCCAACAAAACGCTCAACGCGAATTCGTGGACGAACGACTACTTTCACTCCTACTACATCGCAAATGATCCCACGAACAGCGCAAAATACAACAGCGAGTATGCCAAGCCCACGGATACTTATTCCGACTGGGGCGTAAGCGGCGGATTCCCGGTTTGGCGCAACCATATGTTTCTCTACGCAGCTTTCGAGAGGTATCATCAGGCCGACTTTTCAACGACTGAAGGCGGCGTGACGGTACCGACCGATGCATTCCTGAACGGAGATTTCAGCCAGTTGCTGCAGACGAATCTTCCCCCACTTGGCAAAGACAAGGCTGGTAACACGATTTATGTCGGTGCCATCTGGAATCCCGCTACGGGGAACGTATTTCCGGGTAACGTAATTCCGCAGGGTATGCTCAGTACGGTCTCGCAGGCTGTTGCAGCAATTTACGAGAAATACTACAAGCCGACTGTCGATGGGCGAGACACATTGAACTATCCAAAGCTCAATGAAGTCGATCCGGAATTCACGCAGACCCAGATGAGCTACAACTACACGTGGGATATGAAGCCCAATAACCGAATCAATTCATCCTTCATTTATGTGCTGCGGCCCAGATACAACGCAGCGCTGCAGAACGGCACGAATCTATGGCAAGCAGGATCGAGTGATGGCGGACCACTGGCATCAGGCGGTGTACAAACTACAATCTCAAACGCCTACCGCATCAATGATACCTGGACCATTAGTCCGAATCTTCTGAACGTTGCTTCATACACCTTCAACATGTTCCAGAACAAGGCTATTCCTCTTACCTCAGTTGCCGGGAGCACAAGCTGGGCACAGCAAATCGGTCTTGGAGACTTTCAATCCGTTCCGAACTTTCCGCTTACAACATTCAATGGAACAGTGAACGGAATTTCCGAAGTGGCAATCGGCAGTGCGCGTACTCCGCATTCCGGCGGAGTGGATTACAACGGAATCTTCGACGACACGCTTACCTGGGTCCATGGTAAACACGTGGTCAACATGGGCTTTGAGTGGCGGGCGCTGGGAATCAATACCAACACGCGAGGAGGCGCGTTGCACTTCAACTTCAGCCAGATTACGGGTGCGCCATTGGTGGCGAAGATTCAAAGCCTGACCGGGTTCAGTTTTGCAAACTTTATGTTGGGCGATGTTGCGAGCGCGAGCAAAGATACTCTGTTCAATCAGTACGGGAGGCGCAAGGAGTTCGCACTCTTCATTGAAGACGCCTACAAGGTGACGCCGAAGCTGACGCTGGACTATGCTCTCCGCTGGGACATTCCTCTTGCGGAGCACGTGCTGAAGGGGGCGTGGTCAAACTTTACGGCTGACGCATCGAATCCGAACTTTGGCAGTAACCTCGGCAGCATGCAATACCTGACAAGCGCGGGCCAGACATTTGAGGAGCACACCAACTTCAGGCAGTTCGGTCCGCATATTGGTGCAAGCTACGCACTCACTCCCAGTATCGTGCTTAGAGGGGGCTACGGTTTGTACTATGCGCCGCTGGGGAACAACTCCTACGGTGCGGTTCCTTATGGATCATCCTACGGATATCACACGATAAACCAGGTGTTGCAGAAGTCACAAGCGAACCAATTTGCGTTTAACTGGGATTCGGGCTATCCGGGGCAGGATGTGGCCACTCAGGCGAGCAACAGCAGTCCTTACATCCCGTACGGACCAGCTTCAGTGTCACCTGACACGTTGTCCATGGGCTACACGCAGAACTGGAATTTCAACGTGCAATATCAGTTCGCCAGCACCTGGGTACTCCATGCAAGCTATATCGGGAATACAGGAAATAACCTGCATGACGGTTCGCTGAATCCCCTCAATTGGCCAGTATGGGGAACATATTCGCAACTGTATCAAACAGGTCACGTGCAGCAGTTCATCACCAATGCCTCACAAGCGGCAGCGCTCAATATCAATTATCCATATGCGGGATGGACTGGTACGGCGTATCAGGCGATCAGTCCGTATCCGCAGGTGGCACGCACTTACGGACCCACCTTTTTCGTAAATGATCCGCTCGGACAAAGTGCATTTAACGCGTTCGTCGTCGAAATGACAAAGCGGAGCGCAAATGGACTCAGCATGAATTTGAACTACACGCTGGCCAAAGCTACAGGTAATACCACGGACGCTTTTGTGGATACCTACTCGGCATCGAATGGGTATCAGGATCCATACAGTTATCGCTACTATTCAAAGTTCTCGGAGGCTGGGTATGTGCCTCAGATACTGAAGGGATTTGTCACGTATCATCTGCCTTTTGGACGAGGGCAGCGATACATCAATTCCAGCGGGCTTGCGGATGCATTTGTCGGTGGGTGGCTTGCCGGTGCGATTGTCGATTATCAGGCGGGAGCCCCGATAGGAGCAGTGCACGCGCAGAACAGGTATCCTGGATGGAGCGGAGTCTGGGTAAATGTTGCTGCGAGCGCGAAGTTTAAGAATACCTTTAAAAAGCTCGATCTGATTAACCTCAACGATCCTACGAATCAGTTCGTGGATACTTCGATCTTCAGCAATCCTCCAGATGGAGAGCTTGGAAACAGCCCGGTGACTTACGGGAATTGGCACGGATGGGGATCGAGCCATGAAGACCTGAGCCTGATGAAGCAGGTCTCCGTTGGCCCTGAAGGTCGATATACACTGACGCTGCGTGCAGAGTTCTTCAACGTCTTCAACCGCCACTACTATGGCAATCCGAACCTGAATTTTGGCGGCCCGTATTTTGGGCAGGTCACCAACGTAGTCGGCAATCCGCGGCAAGGCCAGGTGGGTGTGCGAATGTCGTGGTAAGAAACGCGTAATGCCGGGGAATATACAGAAAGTGGATAGAGCTGGCTGCATAGTGAAATACAGTGTGCTCAAGTCGGGCCTTGTGCAGAAGGCCCGACTGCGTTCAAGTTGCCTGCGACAGAAGATGTTGTCGAGTTCAATTGGAGAAGCGCAGAAACTGTGAGAGGAACTGTAAAGGCGATAGATATTGGCTCGCTCTGATTTTGCACAACTGAAACTCTCGGGCGGATAGGTAGTCTCCGACCGTCTGCCCCATTTTTTCGTGAACGAGCAGAATTCTACCGAGAACAAGAGAGAATGATTTTCATGCCGAGTTGATTGCGTTGCGGCAGTGAAGGAAATGTCCGCTGCAGATTAACCTGCGAGATTTAGAGTCCCCGATAGGGGATCGGTAAACCCCTCGCCTTTAGGCGACGGATAGGGCTAGGCTTGGAAGGATGGAAGACTACAAGCGTGGCAGCCACACGGT
>JAJXXG010000073.1 GCA_021781255.1 Acidobacteriota bacterium | reverse complement strand
CTCAACAGAGCCTTGTCATGCCTGCTTGTGCTTCTCATTAGACATTGCCTTCTCAAGGTCGTATGTGACTTGAATCACACGTTGAGCGCGGCTCCCGGCTCTCGCCGGATGAGTCAACAGTGAGAGAGATGGAGGCGTGGCTCTCATCTCCGGCTTGAAGTACAATCTTCGTCCGGATTCGAATGCTTCCGGGAAAATGGCCGCGTTTGAGGTTCGGGTCAAATGCATTAGCGCCTGTGCCTGGAGCCTGTTATTAACTTTCGCGTGGCCTGCGCTGGGCGCCAATTTTTCCGATATCAAGGAGCGAGGAGCGACGGATACCGGGAGTCTCCTAGCGACGAGCGACACCGAGATCGGGGAAATTGGCCCCAGCCCTCCGGGTTGCGAGGCAAATCCGTGGGGCCCCGGTGTCTGAGCCGATTTTCGCTCGCAACGCAGGGCGCGGGAAAGTTATTAGCAGGCTCTAAGGCCATCGATTTTCACAGCCCACCTTCGCTAACATATTTCTGTTATGACATTCCCGATCAAAACCTGTGTTGTTTGCGGAGAAGAATTTGAACTGCGGCCCGGCAAGCCCGGCTTCGCCAATCGCTGCCCTTCCTGCAGCGAACCCGAGTCCACCGAATCCGAATCTGTGCGCTCCAGCGCCGATCCTGTCGACCGCAAAATTGAGTCTGAAGTCAACGCTCTGCGCCGCCGCGCCATTCGCGACATGCTCTATCGCAAAGACAGTTGATTCCGCCGCAAGGCGCCGCAATCTTCTGCCCGATACAATGAAGAAGTGACAAAAACTTCCCTGCCCGCGGCTCCTTCCGTTCCACCCCAGGCAGCAAAGACCGCTTCCCAGGGGCCCCGCGTGGGCTTCATTTCTCTCGGCTGCCCCAAAAACCTCGTCGACTCCGAGGTGATGATGGGCCTGCTCGACCGCGCCGGCGCGCGCCTGACCACCCGCCCTGAAGAAGCCGAGATCCTCGTCGTCAACACCTGCTCCTTCATCGACACCGCCAAGCAGGAGTCAGTCGACACCATTCTCGAAATGGCCCGCCACAAAACTCAAGGCCGGGCAAAAAAGCTCATCGTCGCGGGCTGCCTGGTTGAGCGCTACCGCGGCGAGATCATGAAAAACATTCCTGAAGTCGACGCCGTGGTCGGCACCGGCGAGCTTGAATCGATCCTGGCGGCCGCGGGCATTTCGCCCGCTCCTGCCTCAGCGCCCTCGCCCTTCACGATTCTCACCGGCGCAAACGCGCGTCCGGGCAAAGAGTCGCAGGCCGGAACGCACAAGGGCCGCGCCGAAGGCAACCATCGCGAGCGCCAGGGCCGCTTTCGCCGCGACGACTGGGCCGGCGCATCGTCTTCCCTGCCCTCATATCTCTATGATGAAAAGACCCCGCGGCTCCTCTCCACGCCGCACGCGTCAGCCTACATCAAAATCGCCGAGGGCTGCGACCACCCGTGCAGCTTTTGCATCATTCCCAACCTGCGCGGCAAATTCCGCTCGCGAAGATTTGAATCGGTCGTCGCTGAGGCTCAACTGCTCGTCGCACGCGGCGTCAAAGAGATCACGCTGATTGGCCAGGACACCACCTGCTACGGCGAAGATCTCGGCCTCAAAGACGGCCTCGCCACGCTGCTCGATGCCCTCGCACGCGTTGAGGGCCTGCGCTGGCTGCGCTTTCTTTACGCTTATCCCAACCGCATCACATCCAAGCTTCTTGACACCATTGCACGCCACGACAACATCTGCAAATATCTTGATCTGCCGTTGCAGCATGCGTCACCTGCTGTGTTGAAGCGCATGAAGCGCGGCGCCGGCGCAGAGATCTTCCTGAAGACGCTGGAGAAGGTTCGCGCGGCGGTTCCCGGGATCGCGCTTCGCACCAGCTTCATCGTCGGATTCCCCGGCGAATCGCTGCATGACGTTTTGGTTTTGGAGGAGTTTATCAAGGCGGCCAGATTCGACTGGCTCGGCGTGTTCAGCTACTCCGATGAAGAAGGCTCTGGCGCGCACGCACTCGACGGCAAGGTGCCGAAGCGCGCCATCGAATCGCGGCGGCGGCGGATGATGAAGCTTCAACAGTCAATCTCGCACCGCGCCAAGCAGGAATGGGTGGGCCGCGAGCTGCTGCTGCTCACCGAGGGAGAAAGCGCTGATACTCCGCTGCTATGGGAGGGACGAACCGAGTTCCACGCGCCCGAAATCGACGGCAAAGTCTACATCAACGACTTCGGCCCGCTCCCGGCCCTCGAGCCCGGCCGCTTCTACCGCGCACAGATCACTGAAGCACACGATTACGACCTGGTCGCCCGCATCGTCTCAGGACCGCTGTAAGCCGCCAAGTACCAGCGTTGCTGCGTTGCTCACCTACCGCACCTCCTATTGACCCTGCTTGCCCGATGAAGCGGTGAACAAATCGGCGTTTTTACAGATGCCAGCCCATCGCCCTGCTCACGAACGCTTCTTCGTAGCAAATCCACCGTAGGTGAGGTACGCGCCGATCGCTAGACAAATTGCCATGTAAACGTAGAAAAGCTGGCTGTAGTGAAGCGTCCGCATGTAAAGTCCCTCCGCATCTCCTGGAAGCAGAAGCAAAAACATGAGGCCCTTGAGCAGGGTCAACCAGCCCAGTATGGTAACCACAACCGGCAGCGCGCCGCCCGACCAGATGTTGTGCGCCAGAACCATCGCCAGCCCGGCTACGAGCGCGAGCACGCCAGCCAAAAACATCATGGATGGGTCGCGAAGGAGCCCTGCGACCATCTCCACGACGGCTTGCTTGTGAAACATCATGGACAGGGCGATGAGAATGCAGGAGAGCCCGAACAACCTGCTCAGGTAAATCGTACGCGACAACATAGCGCCCTCCAATCGAGTCAGGATTCTGTCTGAATCAGCTTATAAACCCCCGACGAACATTTGTGGTGAATCAGTCGGGGTAGGTTCGTGCCGCGTTGAGAGTGACGAGTCTGCGCCAGCACGAGATGTCCGTAAGTTGCGAATCTGTCCACGGTCAGGCGCGTCTTTCCGCTTGATATAATTGCAGTTGCGACTCGGTCCCACCCCATTCGCGCCGCTCGCGTTCTTCCGTTATATTATCGAGCCAAGAGCAGGAGGAGAAATGAGCCAGAACCTCAACTTACCTCAATTTTTGGAACTTCTTCAAAAAAAATATGGCCGTCTGGGAGAAGGCGCCGCCGAACGCTTCAAATCGTGGCTTTCCGGCGAGGCGCCATTTGCATTTCCAGAAATCCTGGAGAAGCACTTGGCCGAGGACGTGGTTCCTCTTGTCTTCGACGCTTTCTGGCAACTCATTCCATTCGGCACTGGCGGGCGGCGCGGGCGCGTGGGTTATGGACCAAACAGGATTAACCCGACCACGATCGGCGTAACGGTGCAGGGACACTGCAATTACCTGCGAGCTATTTCCGGTAATAACAGCTCTATCTCCGTCGTGGTAGCAAATGACGTCAGGATCTTTAACGATTTGGCGGGTACGTATAAGTTTCTAGGCCCTAAGCATCCACTTCTGGGGCTTTCCTCGCGGGAACTCGGCAGACTGGCATGCGAAGTATACGCCGCGAATGGGATTACGGCCTACTTTGCACACCCTAATGAAGATATGGCTTTACTCTCTACGCCGGAGCTTTCATTCATAATAAGTCACTTAGGCACCTCTGGAGGCGTGAACATCTCGGCGTCCCATAATCCTCCTGACGACAATGGCATCAAGATGTACGACGAAAACGGAAGCCAGCCCATAGCGCCGGACGATCAGCATCTGGTAGAGATTATGGAGCGAGTTCAGAAGGTCAATCGCTTGCCATTTCATGAAGCCGTTGCTTCCGGCCTCATTCGTCCAGTACCTCCTGAGCTTCACAAGCAATATATCGAAACATATATCAATCTTTTTGAACACCCCGAGAAAGTCGATCAGGATCTACCTATTGTCTACTCTCCATTGTGCGGATGCGGTTTAACCACAGTTGGCGAGATTCTCAGTTCACTTAAATTCCCTGTATTGGTGCCGCCGCATCAGGGGCCGGATGGCACTTTTGAGGTGATTCCTTTTCGGGCGCCAAACCCTGAAGTACCTCAGGCTACGGAACCCGCGAAAGCGTTTGCAGACAGCGTGGGCTCTGGCATTGTTCTTTCCTCAGACCCGGATGCGGATCGAGTAGGTTTGGAAGCGAAGCTGGCGAACGGATCCTGGCATCATTGCGATGGAAACCAAATCGCCGCCATCTTATGCTACTTCCTGATGCTCGATCCACAGGGGCCACAACGAAAGGGCCTTGTTATTGAAACCTTGGTTACAACCAGGATCATGCGCAAGATCGTCGAGCGTGCCGGCGATTCCTGCATTATCGACGATCTGCTTGTGGGATTTAAGTATGTGGCAGACGTGCTCAAGAAGCTTAAGAGCTCAGGATCTTACCAGGGTATTGATTGCAGCCCGGATCGGCTCGTCATAGCCGCGGAGGAAAGCCATGGCGTGATCATTGTCCCAACCATACTCGACAAAGATGCAGCGCCGGCATGTATGTACCTCGCCGCTCTATACCAAAGGCTCCGCCACGAGAACCGGAATATTCTCGATTATTACATCGGGATCCTCGACAATGTTGGGCCTTATGCAGATACCAACCGATCCATCATGATGAGCGGAGCGGAGGGAATCTTTAAACGCGACCGGATTATGGAATCACTAAGGCAACGGCCCCTGGATTCGATTGGCGGCCTTAAGTTGGTTGCCGTCGTTGACCACTGGAACACCAAAGAGTTCGGGCCGTTCGTAAGTGAAACCGACAAGCTGCCGCGAAATGTGCTCCAGTTTTCCTACGACTCGATCATGGTAACCGTCCGGCCTTCCGGAACCGAGCCGAAATTAAAGCTCTACTGCCAGATCCTCCCCGATGAAGACCTGCTGAAGACGCGTGGCCGAGAGAGGCTTGAAGCAGTTATGAAGAAGGCTGAACGCGTGGCGCTCGAGGTGTGCAAGCAGTTGCTGGAACGCATCGATGTACAACTTGAGGAGCCGGCATTATTGCTCCCTGACATTGTTGACCTGAATCGAAAGACTGAATTTCAGGAGCGCACCGTGCCCAGCTTGTATTCTGCAATCGCCGGTGGGCAGTTTAATAATGTTGACGAAGTACTCGCATGGCTAAAGCAAGCGGTGTCTTCAATGACGCCAGGTGCAGATGCGCTGCCGGCAGTAAAAGCATCTGTGAATTATCTCTGTCACCAATGGGATGCCAAGCTTTCTCAGAAGGAATTACTGCGCGACTTAATTGAGTGGGCGCAACAGTGAGAGGCGACATATAGCGGTTCTCCAATTGGTGTAGAGCAGAACCGATGCTGTCGAGTGGCGTTTTCCTTAAGAAAACGCCGCATGGCAACATGATGGAAACACCACAGGAATTGGAGAACCGCCGTAAAATAGCGCAGGACTTGCGAGGTGTCATTGGATCCCGGAATGAAGAGATTGCCGCGCTTACACCAATCGAGCCAATTTACGGCGTTTCAGGAAATAGTGTAGTCCTTGCTGGCAGAGTGCAGGGCTGTCGCTGCTTCCACGCCACGGACGAATACCTGTCCGCGGGGACCCGGGGCTTGGGGTCACGACGGCTTGAAGGTGTCGATTCCGGCATATATCATCCCGGGGAAACTGCAAAGAGGCAGATAGCTCCTGATATCTGCGCCGACGTCATTTGGAGCCAGCATTAAGCAGG
>JAJXXG010001092.1 GCA_021781255.1 Acidobacteriota bacterium | reverse complement strand
CGGTCCCCATTAAGTCCCCAATACCCGGTTTCCAGCCATTCCCAGGGGTATCTCAGGGTTTCCACTCGTGCCCTGTTGTCCGATACTTACCGAAATCTCAGGTCGCTCATAACCCAAAGGTCGCTGGTTCAAATCCAGCCCCCGCAACCAATTAGCATCAACAAGTTAAGCTACATCGCCGGGCGCAGCCTCCATTCAAGGTTGCGCCCGAGTTGCGTTTGGGGATAAGTGCCGGCTTGAATCGCTTTTCGCCTGACTTCCCCACAACTCCCTCCGGCAGGGATGCACTGTACCTTCTCCCGGATCTCCTGTGCTACTCGGGCAATGCATACAGGCCATCGAGGTGGAAATGACCAGCCGGGGCAGGCGCTGCGGTGCCGGGCAGGCCGTCACCGATGCTGATGGTGTAATCGCCTTGCGCGATGATGGGATTGCCATCCTCCGTCACCATCCCGATATAAGTTGCTCCTCGCCGACACGTTTCCCGATACGCCCCCGGGTCGCAAAGAGTCGGGCGACTCCGCATCCCGCGCGACATTCGCGGCACCCACGTGCGACGCTCTTGGATAGGCCGGCTTACACCCCATTCACGGGTTGTAGGGCCTGATCTGCGGGCCGCTATTCGGGTGAATGTGCAGACTCGCTGAGTCCTGGCCATGCCATTCTTCGCGGCGGAAACAAAAGACCAGCGTTCCCAAACAAGCAGCAATGCACCCGAATACTCGTGTTACGCGGTGTTTCATAGACTCGCCAGATTCGTTTCGACTTCGAGCTGGAGGAGGTGTTTTTTTGAAAGACGGCTATCCCTCGTGCATCCTATTGCGTACGGCTCTTCGTGAAGAGCCGGCTCGCGAACAGATTCAGGTAGTCTCGCCAGTTGTTCCAGGCGTGGAAACCGGCGCTCTGATGCTGCTCCACGTTGATGCCGGCTTTCTTGAGGATGGCAACCGTGGCATCGCTGTTCTGCAACGCAATATCGTATTGGCCGGCGTCCATCCAGAAGAGGTGAAACGGCTTCCCGGAGACGCGGTATTGGGCCACGTCGGTGTCCTCTTCTTCCTTCTGGGTATTCGGGAACCAACCAGAGCTGAAGATGCCCACCCAGGCAAAATCCGCCGAATCATCGAGTGCGATATTCAGAGCCTGCAGGCCGCCCATGGAGAGACCGGCGATGGCCCGATGATCCCGGTCGGCGATGGTGCGGTAGTGTGCGTCAATGAACGGCAGGACCACCTTTCTCAGATCGTCGTTGAAGGCGTCATGCCCCATGCGAACGCCGGGCGTCAGGTGAAATTCGGTTGAGATGTGGCCTGCCGGCATCACAACGATCATCGGAGCCGCCTTGCCGGCCGCAATCAGATTGTCGAGAATGGCTCCCGCTCGACCCACGGTGCCCCAGGAATCATCGGAGTCGCCGCCGCCATGGAGCAGATAAAGCACCGGCAGCCGCGCGGTTCCATTCTCATAACCGGGCGGCGTATAGACGTGCATGCGGCGCTGGCCACCGGTCGCCGAGGAATCGTAATAGACTGTCGCAATCGCGCCGTGAGGTATTCCGGCTTTGTACTCCAGGAACTCCGCGCCCGGAACTTCGTACAGACTTGAAGAGTGCGTGAGCGATTGCGACGTAAGTGGATTGCGCGGGTCCGTGGTGCTGACGCCATCGACGGTAAAGGTATAACGGTAGGTGCCCGGTGCAATGGGACCGATGACAGCTTCCCAGACGCCCTGATCTCCCTTTGTCATCGCCACTCCAGCCTGGTACTTGTTCGCCTCCTGAGGGGTGATGTTCGGCGTCGCCTCGGGACCTTCGGCATGCAGTTTCACATCGGTCGCGCTCGGCGCCCAAAGGCGGAATCGAACATGGTGATCGGGCGTGACCTCAACCGATTTAAGAGTGTCGTTGGGCGTGGGCGCGGGCATCTGCATCGCCGACAGATCGGGCGGCCGCTGTCCAGTTTGGGCAAATGCCCCCTGACCAAACACCGAAAGAGAAACACACAGTCCTGCGAGGGCTGAAAATTTGCCGGCAACTTGCTTACCCATCCTCATCTTTCATCTCCTCTGCAAGCCGGTCAGAAGTCCTGGCCTCGGCACTCTCGCACCTGTTAACGGCAGTCCCTGGTAAAGCAGAGATTTTTGCTGAAGAACGGCATCACATGGTTCTGAAAGCGATCGGCTACGGCGCTCGTGTGCGTGCCCGAATATATCTCAAAGCTGTTGGCGATCCCGTACTTGTCGAGCACGTCATGCAGTTTGCCGGTGTCGGCGCGCAGGCCATCCTGGTCGCCCACATCGATTGAGATTGCTTTGTATTGCTTCAGATTCCCGATGTACTGATCGATGAATACCAGCGGAGCATTGGCCGTGAATTTCGCAATGACCTCGGGCTGGGGCTCGCCGCCCTTCGTGGGTAGGTCGAAGTAGAGCGGCGGGTTCTTCGGATCGGGGGCCCACGCCGCAGCCGTCGCAAAGATCGCGGCGCCGAACCCCGGCGACTCTGCTGCCAGTTCGGATGGCGATTTCGCTGCGGCAACCTTCTTTTCGTTGGCGATGGCGCGCTCCTTCATTTGATCGGCCGGCCCAGGGCCGCCACCGGCCATAGGCGAAAGGCAACACGGACTCATGATGTAGAGAGCACCGAAGACGTCAGGATGCTTCATGCCGATGCGCGACGCGCCGTAGCCGCCCATCGAGTGACCGACCAATCCTCTGCTCTGCCGATCCGGAATAGTGCGGTAGTGCGCGTCGATGTAGGCAACAACATCGTGCGCCACATAGTTCTCAAAATCACCGGTCGTGGCCGAGCTTGAATACATTGAACCGTTGTAAATCGTCTTCGAATCGGGCAGGACGACGATCATCTCTTTCGAGCCCTGCGCGAACGCGCCCTCGATGGTCTGCGGCACGTGAATCTCGTGGGTCCACTGCTCTGCCCCGATGGAATAACCGTGCAGCGCGTACACTACGGGGTAGCGGCGCTTCTTGTCTTTTTCGTAGCTCGGCGGAAGGAAGACAAAGGCCTCGCGATCGACTGCATCGCCTTCGAGATTTCCTTCCAGTGCTGCGCCGTGAATCTTGATGTGCTCGACACTCACAGGTTTTGCGCCGGGAACGGGGCCGGGCACGATGGTTTGCACCTGGGCTCGGAGTTGAACAAAGGGCACGATCGCCATCGCGAACGCACAGGCAAGGATCGTTTTCGTTCTTTTCATCAGGTCCTCTTTCAACCGGAGCTACTGGACCGGGTAGGAGTAAATGTTCACGCTGAACGGGCGAACGGTCACGGTGTCAGGCAGGGAGCCGAGCGACTGTTCCTCGACCTGCACCTCGGGCGTCTTGTCCACCTGCACTGTCGCATCGATCTTGTCGGGAGCCATGCGCCACAGCTTACCGGCACTTGCGAGCCTCGTTCCGTTAACGGTGAGCTGAATGCTCTGCTCGGAGTCGGAAGGATTGAGCACTGCAATGGTCAGCGACTTGCGATCTTCGCTGAATGCCGCCACGACATCGAGCGGATACGTCGGACTCCCCGGGTTGACTGCCGGCTGGTCGCCACCCGCCGGGAAAGCCGGCTTGGGTTGAGGAGAGTCGCCTGTGACCTCGACGGGAATCGTGCCGAAGTGATCGCGATACATTTTGAACAACATTCCAGTTGGATTGAGAATTGCCTCGGTTCTGTTTTCGCTCATCATCGCAGTCGCAAAGGTGAACGCACCCATCTGAAAAATATCGGAGTGGCGAAACATCTCATGGAACGCCCACGCGTAGGCGGGCACTGTTTTGTAGGAATTGGGACCGCCGCCAAAGTATGCCCACTCATCAATGGCAATCGGGACGGGCTTGGCACGCAGCGCGGGGATCCGCTTCAGGTATTCCTGGTAGTGTTCATACTTCGCGCGAACCTGCACCGCCGGAGCGCGCTGCCATTCGATGAACGAAAGCGGCGGATCGATGGGCACCTTCTTCTGCAGCTTCATGTCGGTATGCTGCGTGCCCGATGCATAGTAGTGCTCGCTGACCATATCAATGTTGTCGAGACAGTTGAGCAGCATCTGGCCTGTCCAGTCGGCTGCAGATAAGTAGTCGGGCACGTACTGGCCGTTGATGCGGCGCGCCTGGTCTGCGCCTTCCATCACATCGGGCATTGCCCCGCCTGCAATCAACTTGATGGAAGGATCAACCTTGCGCATCTCTTTGGCGAAGAGATTGTGCTTGAGTTCGAACTGCGGCAACGACATGGCGCCCATCTGGTAGTCGCCCCACGGTTCATTGCCCACGCCCCAGAACTTGACGCCGTACGGCTGAGGGTGGCCATTCTCCGCGCGCCATTTGCCCATGGGCGTCGTAGCCGCGCCGTTCGTGTATTCCACCAGTTCGCGCGCCGACCATGCATCTCCGAACCCTGCGTTCACCGTGATGTAGGGTTCAACGCCGAGCAGCCTGCAAAGTGTCAGAAACTCATCCGTGCCCACATCATTGGGCTGCACTGCCGACCAGACCGGATCGAAGATGGGCGGCCGCTTGTCAATGTCGCCTACCCCATAGCGCCACTCGTACGACGAAACGAAATTCCCGCCCGGAAACCGCAGCACGCCGAAGCGCAACTGTTTGAGCGCGGCAATCACCTCGGCACGGAATCCATCGATATTGTCCGCAGGCATCAATGAAATTGCCCCCACGTGCAATGAGCCTGAGCCCGTGCCCGTGACCTCAAGCGTCGCTTCGTCACTGTCGGCCGCCGCGGTAAAGTGCAGCGGAAATTTCCGGTAGGCCGTTCCAATCGGATGGATCGTGATTACCTGGCGATCGCCAGTTTCTTTTCCCCAGATGAGCGCAACCTTGACCGTCGCGCCGGGACTGCCGGCCAGGATGATGCGCCCCGTATAGGCTCTGCCCTTCCGGACAGCGATCCCGGATTCGCTCAGCCCATGGGCTTCTTTCGCGTCCAGCGTGACAAGCGGAGTGTGGTCCCCGGTATAGGGCGCCATCGTATCCATTGTGACGACGGAGTCGCCGCCAACCGGCGCCCACCAGCGCGTGGGAGTCCGCCGAAACCGTGGATTGCCTCCGGCATTTGCAAGCACCGGCGGAGGCGAGGGAGCGCTGGATGCAACTGGATAGAAGAATTTGCGGTCCACCAGCATCTCGGCCCAGACGCCGGTGTTCACGATGTCACCGCCGTGCTCGAGAAACTGGCCGTAAATGTTCCTGGAGATTGGGGCGTTCGTCTTCGATGCGTTAATCGTGGCATTTATCGGATGCGGCTGAGAGAATGCCGGTGACGACACTAATACCGCAGCAATCAGCGCAGTCGCCGAGTTCGTGTGAGCGCGGGAAATTGCAGCGACCCACCGCCTCAACCCAGGAGCAGATTTCCGTAAGCGAACCGCACCAGGACCCAAGCAAGGCATGCTTCCTCCATGCACCGTCAGTAAACGTTTTTCTACGAGCTCGCGCCGACTGCCGGAAATAGCGACGCGCGAGGCTTTCAAAAACGAAACCACCTGACTATACAAGGGACGAAATCAGAAAAACAAGTCAATAAATCGCTTTATTTTGGAGGGTTCTCTGATATACGATTCCGGATGCTTCCATTTCCCTCCGGATATGGGGCGTGGAAACCGATACCGTTCACCGAGGTGCATGATGCGAACAATCGGAATTGCGATGTTGTTGTGTGTGAGCCTCTGCTTTGCTCAGGACTCGACAAGTAATTTCAAACCGGCCTCGTCCAACGT
>JAJXXG010000197.1 GCA_021781255.1 Acidobacteriota bacterium | reverse complement strand
CGTGGGGCCAGAGTTTTGCCGGGAGAGAGCGGCTTCGCGCTGCGACTGCAGGAGGCGACGGGTTTCTTCTGCCATCTGGTTGGCCTTCTGCGTGTCTCCAA
This sequence comes from Acidobacteriota bacterium, assembly GCA_021781255.1. The sequence goes on along the minus strand of JAJXXG010000197.1, from coordinate 5,647 downwards.
GGCGGGCGTATAGCTTACTCAGCTGGTAGTGGGCGTTGCTGTTGGTGGGAGCGAGTGCGAGGACGCGTTCGAACTCTGACTTTGCCTGGGGCAGGCGGTTGGTCTGGAGATAGAGTTTGCCAAGTTGGTAATGGGATTCGACGATGTTGGAGCGGAGCCGCACTGAGTTGGTGAGAGCGGCCTCGGAGACATGTCCAAGGCGGAGTGAGACGAGGCCGACATAGTACTCGAGGGTAGCACTCTGGGGTAGTGCGCCGCGCGCCTTGAGGAGGGGAACGAGAGCCTTGTCGTCACTGCCCTGCTGCATGAAGGACTGGGCAACGGCGACGTAGCCGATGACGAGCTCGGGATGGAGGGCGATGGCCTGGTTGAAGGCGGTGCGGGCGTCGTCATAGCGGGCCTGTTTGTCTCGGAGGACACTCAGTCGGATGTCGAGGGCGTAGGGATCTTGGGGTGCGCCGTCTCCTTGCTGCTGGATTCCATCCTCGATGACTCTGCTGGCTGGCTTATTGGGCGATGCTCCGCGCTCGGTCGAGAATTGGGTGCGGCGTTTTGAGGACGAAGGGTTGGCGGGTCTTCAGGAAGGCGAACGGCCTGGGCGGCCGCGCCGTCTGGATTCGCAGCAGTTGGCGGAAGTGGATGCGGTGTTGCGCAAGACCCCGAGAGGGGTGGGGATGAGCGGCAATTTATGGGACGGCAAGACCCTGGCTGCATGGATCAAACGCCAGTATGGAACCCACCTAGGAGTGCGTCAGAGCCAGAGGCTGTTCAGGTAATTGGGATTTCGCTTACGCAAGCCCCGCCCCATGGTGGCGCAGGCGGACCCGGAACGGCAGAAGGCGCATAAAGAAACTCCAGGCCCTGATGGCCGATCCGAACATGGACCTGTGGGCCATCGACGAAGTACATTTTCAGCAGCACGGTTCACGCTGCCAGATGTGGATTCCGCCGGAGACCAAGGATCCCATCCTGCTCCATCATCCAACTCGCCGCAGCGTAGGCTACTTTGGCGCGGTTCGGCTTCGCGACGGCAAGTTCTTCTTTCACCGGGAGAGGGACACGTTCAACGGCGCTACCTTCTTTGTTTTTCTCAACGCACTCTATCGCGTCAGCACCGCCGGGCCTCGAAGGGTGGTGGGTATCACCGATAATGCTCGCTATCACCATGCCCGGCTGTACCGGGACTGGCGCGAGCAACACGCCGACAAATTCGAACTCGACTACCTACCGCCCTACTCGCCCGACCTCAACCCGATCGAACGGGTCTGGAAACTCACCCGGGGCCAATGCCTGCACAATCGATACTTCCCCCTGCTCAGCGAGATCGTCGATTCCGCCGAAACCCAATTCAAACGGTGGCTGCAAGGCAACATAACACTTCGTCGATTATGTGCACTTACTTAAGACGCTGTGTTTAATTTGCGCCGAGATGCTACAACTGCTCGAAGTGCGCTCGAATCTGGAGGAGCTGGTTTTCCGATTGGCAGCCAAACGGATGACGCCTGAGGTTGAAGCCGAACTGCGGCAGTGCCTTGCAAACCTCGAAGAAGCCACAGCGGCCAACGACCACTTTCGCGTAGCAGAAGCGGACCTGAAGTTTCACAAAACTGTATGGACGGCTTCAGGAAACACTCTTCTTGAGAAGGCGCTGGACAGGCTGTGTATCTCTGTTTACGCATACGTCAGCCTGCAGCGTCATGCAGCAGGGGAGAAGCAAATGGCCACATCCCATGAGGTTTTGTTGGATGCGCTACTACAGCGTGACTCCAAGCTGATTTCGAAGAGAATTTGCGAGCATCTAAGCCCCGAACTCGTCATTCCCGCAGGCATTGACGACTAAATTGTCTTGAGGGAGATTGAGAACGGCAATTACGGGATATCCAACATGAATGTGGAGGCGGGCAAACGGTATGAATTCATCAGATTTGCGTTGGGATACGGCTGCCAGGCATAGGCAACCGCATCGATGTTGTTCGGTTGAACGTTCTCCAGAAAAACTAGACCACCGCTGATCGTAGCCGTTACTGAGCGCCAGGTGCCTTTAAGGTCTCGGACTTCGAATCCGCGGAGGGGCTGGCCGTTTGCTGTTTGTAATTTACCGCCGGTGCTCTTGAACTCGATTTTGAGTGCTGTTCCTTCCCTGCTCACCTTGACTCCGATCGGACTCTCTCCGTAGACGCCGGGCGAATGATAGACCTTCTCGAGTACGAGGTCGGCAAGGCGATCGCCAACTACTTTTTTATGGAGATAGTGCACCTGCTCTGGCTCACCAAGATCGCTGCTGACCACCATTCCGCTGTTGGGAATGACATCAGCCAGTCGTCGCTGAGCATCACGGAACCGGGGCCATGAATGGCGGTTCAGCCCGGAGAGTTGCACATAGAAGAATGGGAGGTCTCTTCCCCATTGCTGTCTCCAACTTTTAACCAGCGCCGGGAAAAGATGCTCGTAGAGTTCCACGTTGTGGGTGTTGCTTTCGCCTTGGTACCAGATGACTCCTTTGATCGGTAGCTGCAATAGCGGGGCGATGCCGGCTTCGAAGTTATAGGCGGGTTCATAGGGATGCCTTTGCAGCGGATTGCGCGCGTTGGCTAGATTTTGCGCGGCTCGCTTGCGGCACCAAGGCATGATGAAGTCAGAGTTTCTCCAGTTGACGAGCATGTCGATGAGTTGCGGATCGTCCTCCAGAGTTTGCCGGTCAACCCACGACTCTGCGTTTGAGCCCCCTACGCTTACCTGAATAATCCCGATGGGGATATTTAATTCTTGATGGAGCCGTTGCGCAAAAAAATATCCGACTGCTGAAAAGTCGTTTACATTGGCGAGATTCAACGTCTCCCATTGACCTGAGAAGAAGTGGAGCTGATTCACTTTGTCCAGCGTCTCCTGGCTCCACGAGATCGGATCGGTTGGAGCAGCGTTCTTGTAGTGCAGGAGCCGGATCATCGGCTCGTTCGCCATCGTTTGTGCGAGAGCCGCCTCAGCGGATTTGGACACTGGAAAGTCCATATTGGATTGGCCGGAGCAGAGCCAAAGCTCTCCAAAATAAACGTCTTGCAATTGGACCGATTTCGCTGCGGTGCTGAAACGTAGCGTGAAAGGGCCTCCCGGCTTTTGCGCGGGAAGAGTCACACTCCAACGGCCGTTTGCGGCGGCTTTCGTCTGCAGCGTCAGTTGACCAAACTGGAAGGTGATGACTTCACTGTAATCAGCTTCTCCGGTGAGGGGGATGGCCTCTCCGTGCGGCAGAACCATGTGGTCGCCGTAGCCCTCGGGTAGTTGAAGGCCGCCGTGATTGCCGGTGACCGCTTCATACACGGTGCGGGCGAGGATCGATGCACCTTCGGCGTTGGGGTGAATTGCATCAGGAAACAGTTCGGGGTGCACAAAGAGTGGCGAGTGCAGATCGATCAGACCGGTGTGGTTTGCTTTCGCGATCTCAGGAATTTCACCACGGATCTCCTGCGCCCAATCGTGAGTGCCAGACTTGAAGCGCGGATGCGATTCGAAGATAGGCGTGAGGATGGAGATGTAAATCTGGGCATTCGGCGTGGCTTCGCGGAACTGGTCGATCAGCCAGCTATAATCTGCCCTGAACTCATCGCGATGATCGGGCCAGTCGCGTGGATCGGTGTCGTTGAGGCCAAGATGGATGACCACTACATCGGGGTGAAATGCGATTGCTGATTTGAAGGATTCGGTTAAGGAGTAGGGATGATGCCCGCTCCTTAGTAAGGTAGCGCCGCTGACACCGAAGTTTTCAACATCATAGCCCTTGCCAAGGAGCCGTTGCAGTTGCGCAGGATAGCTGTTAGTCACGCGGTTGTCCATGTGGAGCCCATAGGTGACTGAATCGCCTACGCACGCCACTTTGATGGGCGCGGCATCGGACCTTGTCGCGACAAGCAGCGCAAGTACAATTCCGCAAAAGAATGACAATAGTCTTGCGTTCAGGGGGCCTCCGAGTTGCAGTAGTTGCTAATCGTAGATGATAATCAATAATATATGCTAATGACGCGTCTCGGACTTTTCGCAGCTCTCATCGTGCTCCTCTGTTGCATGTTGTTCTCGGCCCCTCAGGGGTAGCTTCAGAAAACGGACCAGATCGTACGCTAGCCCTGGCGCAGAGGTTTGAACTTGCTCCTGCCGAGTTTTGCGGTGCTCAGCCATTGGTAGTCCCCTGTAAGGTTGATGTGCTCCCATCCGAGCGGAGACAAGTGTTTTGGAGCGCAGGGTCTACGGGATGCCCATTGTCGCGCAGAGCGTTGGTGGCTCGTTCGAAGTAAACGGTGTTCCACAACGCGATGGCGGCGGTGGCCAAGGTGAGTCCGCTTGCGCGATATTGCTGCTGCTCGAAGCCGCGGTCGCGGATCTCGCCAAGACGGTAGAAGAACACGGCCCGGGTAAGTGCATTGCGGGCTTCGCCCTTGTTCAGGCCGGTGTGCACTCGCCTCCGCAGTTCAATGCTTTGCAGCCAGTCCAGGATGAAGAGTGTGCGTTCGATACGACCGAGTTCGCTCAAGGCGACGGCGAGCCCATTCTGACGTGGATAGCTGCCGAGTTTACGCAGCATCAGCGAAGCTGTGACTGTGCCCTGCTTGATCGAAGTGGCCAGACGCAGGATTTCATCCCAGTGGGTACGGACGCTCTTGATCTGTAGAGTGCCTCCGATCATGGGCTTGAGGGCGGCGTATGCCGGGCTTTGCTTTGGCGCGTAGAGTCTTGTTTCTCCTAGATCGCGCAGCCGCGGCGCGAAGCAAAAGCCTGAGGGCAAAGACGTGATCGGTAAAACCGGCAGTGTCAGTGTAATGCTTCTCGAGCGCAGATCCGACTCGTGATAAGCAGGCCATCGAGCACATAGGTAGCATCTCGGACGCCGACGTTGACTGCCTTTGCGTGATAGGGAGCGTACTGATCGGAGAGGTGGGTGTAGAACGTCCGTCCCGGCTCAGCACCATACTTTGGATTGATGTGCCCGGTGCTCTCGGCCTTCCCTCCCACTTTGAAGCGTTGCCCGTCCGAGGATGAAGTTGTGCCGTCGCCCCAGTGTTCGGCGAACGTATGACGGGATTGGGCGTTGACCAGCTCGGCCAGAGCCTTCGAATAAGTCTCGTCGCGGATGTGCCAGGCCTGTAGCCACGACAGGCGTGCGTAAGTCGTACCTGGGCACGACTCGGCCATTTTGCTCAGCCCGAGGTTGATCGCATCAACCAGAATCGCGGTCAATAGCAGAGATTTGTTCTTGGCGGTCTCGCCGCTCTTGAGATGGGTAAAGTGACGCGTGAAGCCGGTCCACGCATCGACCTCCAAGAACAGTTCCGTGATCTTGACGTGCGGAAGCATCATCGGTGTTTGATCGATCATCTGCTGCGGTGCTTCTGGAACCGCCGCATCGAGTGGCGTGATCTTCAGGCCTTCATCGGTGATGCTGGCATCGGGCACCCTTGTCGTCTGGAAGCTGGATCGGCTCGGCCGAAGCGTGAAGAACCTAGTCGGTCTCGTCGGAGAGCTTCACAAACAAGGCGTTCAGTTCATGAGCCTCACGGACGCGATCAATACTGGCACGCCGTCGGGGCGGTTCTTCTTTCACGTGATGGCCAGCCTGGCCCAGATGGAACGCGAACTCACCATTGAACGAACCCGCGCC
>JAJXXG010000604.1 GCA_021781255.1 Acidobacteriota bacterium | reverse complement strand
AAGCTTTGAGGCTTTCATGAATGCCTTCAAGCAGCAGCTCGCCTATTTCATGGGTCTCACGGCCGAGGAACACAACATCCTCCTCAAGGCTCAGTCAGAGCTGTTTCCCGATGTTTTCCATTCAATGCTCATGGACGACGCGATCCGCGTTGGCAGAGACGCTCTCGATCGCACATTGCCCTTTGAAAACGGCTCGGCCTTGAATCTTGTCGGCATGATCAATGTCGCCGATTCTCTCGCCGCGATAAAGAAACTTGTCTACGAGGAGAAAAAAGTCACTGCCGGCGAGTTGAAATACGCCCTCGATTCGAACTGGAGCGGAGAGAAATCGTCCGCAATGCGAAAGATGTTCCTGGCTGCGCCGAAGTATGGCAATGGAGATCCCTATGTGGATTTGATCGCTGCGGAGCTCTATCGTTTCTGGGCGGATACCGCCGTCACCTTTGAGAGCATCTGGGGCGGAAACGTGAAGCCGACGGGTATATCGATAACGGCCCATGCTCCGGGCGGTGCCATGACCGGCGCCACTCCGGATGGGCGGTACGCCGGAGAAACACTGGCCGACGGAACCATGTCTCCCGCGCAATCGAAAGACACACACGGGCCAACGGCGGTGCTCCGCAGCGCGCTCACGATTGACCAGAGTCCATATCAGGCAACTTTGCTCAACATGAAGTTCCATCCCACAGCTCTCAAGAGCAGCGCGGACCTCATGAAGATGTCGCAAATGATCAGGATCTACCTGACCAAAGGCGGCAAGCATGTGCAATTCAATGTTGTCGACAAGCAGACATTGATCGCGGCCCAGGAACATCCCGAAATGCATCGCGATCTCATCATTCGCGTTGCTGGATACAGCGCCTACTTCGTCCAGCTTACAAAAGCTGTACAGGACGAGATCATTCAGCGCACTGAGATTGTGTAGGCCGATTAGCCGATTCGCGCGTCCTCTGTGCCTTGTCCAATTCCCGTCCATGGACGAGTTGCATTCGTCCCTTGCCACAGCTCCGTTCTTGCTAAAAAGCAGAAAGTCTTAATGGTTAAGAACGGTAAGCGTGGGCTGAGTCCTGCTTGACGGGCAACGGAGTGTGTCGTCAGGCGTCCGCTTGTTGCCGCGCGCGTATCTTCCAGTCGCAGATTTGGCAGCCGGATATTTCACCCTCCTGTGCATGACAGATACCATGCAGCCCGAATACCGAAAAATTCGGGCGCCTTGATTGCTATCAGTGTACAACGAGTATACAATTCAAATCATGCCCGACACTTCTCTGCCCGTGACGCTCATGATGGTCGGCGATCTGATTCTTGACGAGCCCCGGCCCGATCGCTTCTTTGATCGTTCCCGCTCGGCTCTGGCTCAGGCCGCTGTGCTGGCTGGGCATGTCGAGGTGCCGCACACAGATCGCGGCATTGAGAGTTCCAACGACATTCCCGCTCCGGCCAGCGATCCTGCAAACTTGCAGGCACTGGCGCGGGCCGGATTCCACGTAGCCACGCTGGCCGGCAATCACATCGCGGATGCGGGTCCGAACGGCATTACGGATACGATTCAGGGCCTGCGGAGTAATAATATCCAGGCCACCGGCGCCGGAAGCACGCTCGCCGAGGCGCGGAAGCCGGCCCTGCTCATGCGCCAGGGCCTTCGATTTGGGTTCCTCAGCTACAACTGCGTGGGACCGAGGGAATCCTGGGCCACATCGGCCAAGCCCGGCTGCGCCTACGTGAAAATCATCACCCATTACGAACTGGATTACGCCACTCCGGGAGGCCAGCCGACGATCTATACCTTTGCGGATCCGGCATCACTCGATGAGATGGAGAACGACATCGCGGCGCTGCGCCCTCAGGTGGACATTCTCGCCGTTGCGCTCCATAAGGGAATGGGCCACTGTCCCTCCACTCTCGTCATGTACGAACGGCAGGTGGCAAAGGCCGCCATCGATGCCGGCGCCGACATTGTTGTGGGCCATCACGCCCATATCGTCGAGGGCATTGAGGTCTATAAGAACCGGCCGATCTTCCATGGGCTCGGCAACTTCGTTACCGTGACCAGGGCGCTCAGCGTTGATGCCAACGCAAGCCCGGAACGACTGGCCTGGGCAAAGCGCCGACGCATGCTTTTCGGCTTCGAGCCCGACCCCGACTATCCTACTTATCCCTTTCATCCCGAGGCCAAAAACGCCATGATCGCCTGGTGCGACGTCGACAAGAGCGGCGTCCGGCGCGCTGGTTTCCTTCCCTGCTGGATACACCCCGATGGCGGCCCCGAAGTTCTTGCCCACGACGAGCGAGGCTCTGCGGTTGCTGCCTACCTTGAGAAGATAAGCAGGCAATGCGGCTTGAACACGGCCTTCCGATGGGATGGCGACCGGGTAGTTTTTATGGAGAACGAAGACTGACTATGCCAAACAGGAACGAAGCGCCGCGTCCGCTTGAAGACATCACAGTTCTGGACCTTACGACCGCGCTCGCAGGGCCCTTTGCCACATTTCTGCTCGCGGGCCTCGGCGCCCGCGTCATCAAGATCGAGAACCCGCTCGGCCCCGATACCTGCCGCAGCAACGCGCCTTACGTGGGTGAGCACGGCCCGAGCCTCGCCCGAGAGTACGAAGACGACATCTCTGTCTCTGCCCTCAACCGCCTGCGCAACAAGCAGGCCATTACACTGAATCTCAAGCACCCCGAGGCTCGCGAACTCTTCGCCGACCTGGTGCGCAAGTCCGACATGCTGGTGGAGAACTTCAGCCGCGGTACGCTCGACCGCATCGGCGCCGGCTACAGTTGCTCCAGCGGGATCAACCCCAGAATCATCTATTGCTCTATCACCGGATTCGGCAGCGACGGCGAGCCGGGCGGGGGCAAAGCGATGGACGCCATCATCCAGGCGCTCAGTGGCGTGATGATGACCTCCGGCGCGCCCAACGATCCGCCCGTCCGCGTCGGAGTTCCTTTCGCCGATCTGAATGCGCCCCTGTTCGGCGTGATCGGAGTGCTAGCTGCTCTTCACCAGGCGCAACGCACTGGGCGCGGCCAGCACGTGGACATATCCATGCTCGGTGTGATGACGTCCATGGTGGCCTGCGAATCCTTCGACATGCTGGAACGCTGCGGCGTGCCCCAGCGCACTGGCCAGACCGTCCCGCGCCTTGCCCCCTTCGGCGTCTATCCGGTCAAGGACGGCTACATCGCCATTTGCGCGCCTACTGAAGCTTTTGCTGCAAGCCTCTTCACCGCCATGGAACGGCCCGACCTCGGCAACGATCCACGCTTCCGCACCCGCGACGACCGCGTAGTAAATGTGATGGAACTCGACCGCATCGTCTCATCCTTTACGCAATCGATGGACACTGCCACCGCCATATCCAAGCTCGACGCCGCAGGAGTGCCTGCGGCCCCGGTGCGCACTCCGGAAGAAGCGTTTCGCGATCCCCGCGTGCTGGCCCGCAGCGAGACCGTCCCGCTGTCCCATCCCAAACTGGGTGTCGTCGGCGACGTCATCGGCATGGGGTTGCCCATCCGCTTCTCCGGCTCCCGCGCGGGCTTTGACAAGCCGGCTCCTGCCGTCGGTCAGCACAACGAAGAAATCTACGGCGGCCTGCTCGGATATTCCGCGGAGAGAATTCAGGAACTCAAGTCGAGAAATGTGATCTGACTTATCAGGGCAATCGCATTACCACCCGCTATCAGCTTTGTTTGAAGATCGGCGGGGCGACCGTGCCGAAGATGATTGAGAGACTCATCGCTCCTGATGCTCTGGCTCGGAGCATCTCATTTGACAGCTATCTGATTGCCGGCGATTCTCGTGAAAGTGATTAATCAATAAAGACTTAGTTAAAGTTGTTCTTGCCCCAGGCAGTGCCGGCGCGCGATGCCGCGATGGACACAAGGCATGCGCCTCGAAAAGCCGATCAACGATCGCGTAAACCTTCAAACTTTTTTCTTGACAGTGCGTGCACAGCGTGAATACACTGCTCACGCATCTCGTATACTGCCCGCTAACGATCGGAATCTGTCGTAAGTGTTCGATGACGGGAACGCTGTGAGCACTCTCGAAGATGAGTCAACTTTGAGGGTGACTGCCCCGCAAGCGGATGAGGCAGAGCGCCTGGGGTATTGGCGTGTCTCTGTTGGTTGAGTGAGTGGGAGCGATGAGCGTTATCTCAAACACGTTCAGTGCCGAACCCGGACACTGCTAACAAAAACTGACTGCAAGCAAAAAAACTGAAGGGGGCAATCAATGGGAAGGGTAACGAAGCAAAGCATAGCAATCGTCGCGAGCGCAATCATGATCTTCGCGTCCGTTGCCATCGCCCAAAACGCCAGTACCGGCAAACTCTCGGGTATTGTGAGCGATTCAACCGGCGCGACCATCCCGAGTGCAGACGTGCGGCTCACCAATCAAGCAACAGGCCTGGTTCGCGATGTCAAGACCGCGGATTCCGGTCTCTATGAGTTCCCGCTGCTTCCCCCGGGACGCTATCGCATCGAGGTTTCGCATACTGGCTTCAAGACCGCAGTGCTGGAGGGCATTACGGTCAACGTGACCGAGAGCGAGTCCCTGCCGATTCACCTGATAATCGGCGCCACGAGCGAGTCCGTTACGGTTACCACTCAGCCCGAGCTCATGCAGACCGAAACGAGCACCATGGGGCAGGTGGTGACCGGGCAGCAAATCACGGAATTGCCGCTTGTGACTAGAGATTTTCTCCAGATTCTCGGGCTGTCTGCGGGCGTGAATATGGATGTAACAAATGCCGCGGCTCTCGGTCGAGGTGAAGAGAGTGCGCAGAGCTCTTTCAGCGCGCAAGTGGGATTGGTAACAGGTGGGGGCATAGAGGCCCATGGAGCGCGGCAGGAAGATAACGACTTCGAGATCAATGGCATTCAGGTGAACGACCAATACGGTGGGGGCAATTTCCAGGGCATCAACCTTGCCGCCGGCCTGCCGATTCCCAACCCGGATACGTTAGCGGAGTTCAAGGTACAGACGACGCAATACGACGCTGAGTACGGCCGTAACGCAGGCGCGCAGGTCAACATCGTCACCAAGGGAGGCACCAATGCATTTCACGGCTCTCTTTGGGAGTACTTCCGCAATGAAGATATGAACGCCAACGACTACTTTCGCAATCTTGCCGGGGAGGGTCGAGGACTGCTGCGTCAGAACCAGTTCGGCGGGACCGTCGGTGGTCATATAGTCCCCGACAAGCTCTACTTCTTCGGGTCTTACCAGGGCACGAAACAGACCAACGGCATTACGGGCGGTTGCTCAACCGCGAATATCTCTCCATTGCTGACAGACAGCAATCGCACGGCAGCCGGGCTTGGAGCGCTGTTCGGGGGGCAGTCGGGCGCGTACGCCCCAACCCGAGTGGCGGCCGATGGATCGAACATTAATCCCGTGGCGCTGCAAATACTGAATATTAAGAATCCTGACGGCACCTATCTGGTTCCGACGCCGCAGACAACCATCACTGTCAACGGGCAGCCCCAGGGATTTTCAGCGTACAGCAGCCCATGCACGTATTCTGAGCAGCAACTCATGGCAAACATGGATTACGTCCAGTCTCCGAAGAGCGTGTTCGCCGCGAGGTTCTTCTGGATGAACAGCCTTGAAAAAGTCACTTTCAGCGCTTCCACTGTGCCCGGCTTCGGTGCTGATGCGCCGCAGAAGTTTCGCAACGCATCGCTCTCAAACACTTATTCGTTCAACTCAAGGCTCATCAATGAAGCGATCTTCGGAGTCAACGAC
>JAJXXG010000486.1 GCA_021781255.1 Acidobacteriota bacterium | reverse complement strand
TCCGATCTGTCGCCAGAATCCATAAAAGGATGCCGCCGCCAGAACCACAAACAAAATCCGTTCCCAGAGCGCGAATTGCTTTGGCTCAACCAGAGTTGGCAGCAGGACTGTCATGAGCGCACTCAGAAACAATACACGAAGACCCGGCGGCGCGCATGTGACTGCGGCGGGAACTTCGCCTCTCGGCTGCGCGGCCGCTGCCCGGGACGGCAGAGCGATCTGGATGCACGCAGGATGCCCCTCCGCGTGCATCCACGCGCTAGCAGTGGATGATCTTCGCCGACTCGATGCCGCGCGTCGCGTTGCGCGTGTCGATGACCAGTTGCGCCTCGCGCACGATGCGCGCGTAATCGTAGCTGCTGTGGTCGGTCACGATGACCACCGCGTCGTATTGCCCCAGATCGTCCAGCGGTGCGCGCGTCATGTTCAGATCGTATTTCCGGCCATGTCCCACCTTGGCGAAGAAGGGATCGTTGTAGGCAACGTTGGCGCCCTTCTTGCGCAGCAGCTCGATGATCGTGAGCGCCGGCGACTCGCGCAGATCGTCGATATCGCGCTTGTACGCCACGCCCAGAATCAGCACCTTCGATCCTTTGAAGTTCTTGCCGTGTTCGTTCAGCGCCGCCGCCATCTGCTCCAGCACAAAGTAGGGCATCGCCGTGTTCACTTCGCCCGCCAGTTCGATGAAGCGCGTGCGGAAGTCGAACTCGCGCGCCTTCCACGACAGATAAAACGGATCGATGGGAATGCAGTGGCCTCCCAGTCCGGGACCAGGATAAAAGGCCTGGAAGCCGAACGGCTTCGTCTTCGCGGCGTCGATCACCTCGTGAATGTCGATGCCCATGCGAATGCACAGTTGCTTCAGCTCGTTCACCAGCGCGATGTTCACGCAGCGATAGATGTTCTCAAGCAGCTTCGTCATCTCCGCCGCTGCCGGGCTGCTTACCGGCACCACGCGGTGAAAGATGCTGCCGTACATTGCCGCCGCCAGCTCGGCCGCCGCGCTGCTGCAGCCGCCCACAACCTTGGGAATATCCCGCCGGTCCACGCTGTCGTTGCCGGGATCCTCGCGCTCCGGCGAAAACGCCACATGCACGCCGCTCGTTTCGCCTCCGCGCGCAACCCTCAGTCCATGCCGGTTGCCCGACTCCAGAAGCGGTACAACCACCTCCTCGGTCGTGCCGGGATAGGTCGTGCTCTCCAGCACAATCAGTTGCCCTTCATGAATATTTGGTGACAGGGCCTTCACCGTCCCGGTCACAAAACTCAGATCCGGCTCGTGGTGCTCGTCAAGCGGCGTCGGCACGCAGATGATGATGGCGTCCATCTCCGCGATTCCCGCGTAATCCGACGTGGCGCTGAAGCCCGCTTTGCGCGCCGCTTCGATCGCCTCCGGCAGGATGCGCACAATGTACGATTTGCCCGCATTCAGCGTCGCCACCTTGTCCGCGGCAATATCGAATCCCGTTACCCGGAACCCTTCGCTTGAAAAAAGCAGGGCCAGGGGCAAACCCACGTAGCCCATGCCCACAATGCCAATGCGTGCCTCGCGCGTTTCCAGTTTCAGTTTTAATGTGGGGGAGTGTTCCGTCGTGACGTTCGTCATGCCGTGATTGTATCGTGCCCGGAGCCCTCGGTTGTGCGTGCTTTAGTATAAGAAAAAGGAACCGGCATTTCGGTCTCTTCATGCATTTATTCCCTGGGGTGGGTACGTGCCCAAATACTTAGTTACCGGCGCCGCCGGCTTTATCGGCCGCTCCATTGCGGCGGCTCTTCTGGCGCGCGGAGATTCTGTACGCGGCGTCGACAGTTTTATTACCGGCAAACATGCCAACCTCGAAGGCCTTCAGGCCATGGAGTTCCTCGAAGGCGATCTCGCCGATCCCGCCGTCTGCGCTCGCGCCTGCGCCGGAGTCGATATCGTCTTCCACCAGGCCGCTCTGGCCTCCGTGCCCAGGTCGGTTGCCGATCCCGTCACAACCAACCGCATGTGCGTGGATGCCACTCTGAACGTGCTCGTGGCCGCAAAAGATGCCGGCGTGCGCCGTGTCGTCTATGCCGGCTCGTCCTCGGTCTATGGCGATACTCCCACCCTTCCCAAGCGCGAGCAGATGCTGCCCCATCCCATTACGCCCTACGCCGTCGCCAAGCTCGCCGGCGAGCACTACCTCGCCGCCTTCAACTGCGTCTACGGGCTTCAGACCGTCACTCTGCGCTACTTCAACGTCTTCGGCCCTTATCAGGATCCAACCTCGCACTACTCCGGCGTCCTGGCCATCTTTTGCCGCAAAATGCTCGCCGGCCAGCAGCCCACCATCTATGGCGACGGCGAACAGAGCCGCGACTTTACTTATATTGACAATGTGGTCCATGCCAACCTGCTCGCCGCTTCCGCGCCTGCGGACAAGGTGGCCGGACGCATGATGAATCTGGCCACAGGCGCGGCCGTCACCCTCAACCAGACCTTTCAGATCCTCTGCGGCCTCACCGGATATCAGGGCGCTCCCGCCTACGCTGAGGCTCGCTCGGGCGACATTAAACACTCGCTTGCCGACATCGGTCTCGCTCGCGAGCTGCTCGGCTACACCCCCTCGGTCGACTTTGCCGAGGGCCTGCGCCGCACCGTCGAGTGGTATCGCCTCGCAGGCTGACTTCGATCCCTTCGCCGCTCTCCGCGCCTCGCCGTGCCGGCCTCCCGGCGCGGCCTTGTCCTGCGCCCACACCCTCCATCGCGCGCCGCGTGATCAAAGCCATGTGTGACCGGCGACATTGACGATTCCTCGTTTATAGAAGACACTGATATCAATTTTCCTCAGAATTGGCTCCTCGTTCCAAACGCCAGGGCCATCCCTTGTGCGCCCCCATCCTTGCGGGCGGTGAGGCTCATGGCGAGTGTCGGCTGCGCACCGTGCAGCCCGCGCTGCCGCTTCCAGCCGCAATCCCGCTGATTGTCGGTCGAGGCCTTGGCTCTGCGTATTTGCTGATGAGCGGGGTTTGTATCCGTTGCCTGATTCGGTGTCCTTTCACTCTGCCTTGCCCGGCGACTCTGCGCCGCGCGCTCCGCTTTCAAACCTCCCGCCCGCATCGGCGTCGCTGCGGGATCTCTGGCAGGCTCTGTGCCGCCGCCGGCGTCTCATCGCCGCCGTTCAGGCCGGCCTTTTGCTGCTCTGTCTCCTTTATTGCCTCCTCGCGCCCAATCAGTATGAAGCCGCCGCCCAGGTGGAGCTGCACACCGGCCCGCTCTCGGCGTTGAGCTTGGGCTCGCAGGAGTCCTTCGCTGCCGCCTCGATCCTCTCCGCTCCGCTCGCGCTCGAAACGCTGGCCGGCGTTCTGCGGAGCGATCAACTCGCCTGGCATCACAGAGCTGAAACTCTATCAGCAGCCCGGTTTCAACGGCCGCTTCTCCGCCAGATTTCCCGGCTTCGATCCCAGCAGGCCCTCTGCCGACGCTCAGGCCTGGCTCCTCGATCGCTTCAGTCGGCGTCTGCACGTGCAGACCATGCCTCGAACCCTCCTGGTTCAGATCCGTTTCCGCTGCCGCGATGCCGCCCTGTCGGCCGTCGTGGTCAACACCCTGGTTCGCGCCTATCAGCAGCAGGAGATGGACGCGCAGATCGAGGCCACGGCGCAGGCCTCCGGCTGGCTCAATGTCCAGCTCGCCGGCTTGAAGTCCCGCGTCGATCGCGACCAGCAGCGCCTCGCCGACTTCGAAGCCCGGAACCGCATCGTCAGCACCCCCGAGCTTCAGCTCAACGGCCAGCCCGGCGAAACCGAGCACTCCTCGGCCCTGATTGAGATCGACGAGCTGAGCCGCCGGCTGGTTGCGGCCACCACCGACCGCATCCTCTGCGAGGCCGAGTACCGCGCCGCCTCCAAGGGCGATCCTGAGATGGTCATCGCCGCCGATCCCCGCCTCCAGGCGCCCGATGCCGGCTTTGCCACCTCAATCCTCGCCCAGATTCGCGCCCGCCGCAGCGACCTCGAACAGGAGCGGGCGCAGCTCAGCGCGGAGCACGGTCCCAGCTTTCCCCGCGTCGTCGAGATTGCGCGGCAGTTGCAGGATCTTGACCGCCAGAAACAGTCCGAAGACGCTCGCCTCGTCCAGCGTTTCCGCGGCAATTGGCAAACCGCCGTCGATCGCGAGAGCCTGGTGCGCAAAAGCCTCGATCAGGTCACCGCCGAAGGCATGAAACTGAACCAGGCCGCCGCCCAATACGCCGTCATGCGCCAGGAATCCAACGCCAGCCACGAGCTCTATCTCCAGGTGCTCGCCAAATCCGAAGAGGCCGGGCTTGCCGCCGGACTCCACGGCTCGAATATCTCCGTCGTCGATGCCGCCCGCCGGCCCGCCAGGCCCGTTGCGCCCGATCCCCCGCTGTATCTGGCCATCACGTTCTTCGTCGGCCTCTGGATCGCGGTCGCGGCCGCGCTCTTGCGCGACGCGCTCAAAGCTCCCGCGGCGGCCGCGCTGCTGGTGCTGCTCGCGGCCGCCGCCGGCCTTCACGCGCAGCCGCCCACTCCCAACACCTCCGGCCTGCCCAGCGGCGTGGTCAACATCCCGCAGTCAACGGATACGCGCATCGTTCCCAATTCCAGAGAAGCTCCTCCCGTTTGGAACAGCCCCGGAACGGCAGGCGCCGCGCTCGTGGCCGCCCAGTCGTCTTCGCCCATGCCCGCGCCCATCGCCCCCGGTGATGCTCTTGACATCAGCGAGTACCACACGCCGGAGTTTCATTCCGTCGTTCGCGTCGCCCCCGATGGCTCCGTGATGCTCCCCTTGATCGGCGAAATCATGCTTGCCGGGTTGGACGAGCAGTCCGCGGCCCGCGCCATCGCCGCGCAGTTGCTGAAAAAAGGCATGCTGCTGCATCCGCTCGTCTCCGTGCTCGTCACCGCCTACGCCGGCCAGGACGTCAGCGTCCTCGGCGAGGTAACCCATCCCGGCGTCTACCCCTACACTTACCACCATCGCTTGCTCGATCTAATCTCAGCCGCCTCGGGGCTATCGCCCAACGCCGGGCGTTTGGTCAACATCTTCCACGCCGCCGATCCCAAAACCCCGCATCCCGTGGTCCTCGATCCCAGCGGCACTGACACCGCCTCCGATCACAACCCCGAGCTCATTCCCGGTGACACCGTCCAGGTCAGCCGCGCCGGACTCGTCTACGTGGTCGGCGACGTAATCCGGCCCGGCGGGTTTCCCGTTGACCCCGTGCAGGGGCTCACCGTCGTCCAGGCCCTCTCGCTCGCCTGGGGGCCGTCCATCAACGCCAACGTCGGCCACGCCGTGCTCATTCGCGAGCGGAATGGCGGGCGCGCCATGATCGCCCTCAACCTCAAGCGCATGCTGAGCGGCCAGGATCCCGACCAGCCGATCGAGGACCGCGACATCCTCTACGTGCCCGACTCCTTCGCCAAAAATCTCGCCAACCGGACCATGGAATCCGCGATTCAATCCACCATCGGCGTCGGAATCTACTCCGCCCTGGTCTACTCCCAGAGGTATTAGCGATGCGCCGGATCGCGCAGGCTCTCCTGCTCCTCTTCGCATTTTCGATTCCCTGGGAGTACTCGCTCGACCTGGGCGAACCGCTGGGCAATGTGGCGCGCGTCGCGGGCTTGCTGGTGCTGTTGACGGCCCTTCCGGCTGTCTTTCAGGCCGGGCGCATCCGCGCACCGGGCGTATTCTGCTGGTTCACGCTCGCGCTCTATCTGTGGTTCTGCTGCACAGCTTTCTGGACCATCGACGCCGCAGTCACGCTG
>JAJXXG010000404.1 GCA_021781255.1 Acidobacteriota bacterium | reverse complement strand
GCGGGCAACAATCCGTGGCAGGCCACCGGGCTGGAGTGGCAGACGCAGTCGCCGCCGCTGACGGAGAACTTCACGGAGATTCCCATCGTGGATCACGAGGCCTACGACTACGAGTGGCTCGAACGCGAGCAGCAGAAAGAGGTGGCGAGTGTCGGATAGCACAACAGTAGCGAATGGCGCGCTGGCGGAGTCGCATCACGAGCATCCGCCGTACCAGCGTCATCACTTCGAGTCTGTAGACCAGCAGTTTGACGCCACCAACTTTGCGATGTGGCTGTTTCTGCTGACGGAAGTGATGTTTTTCGGTGGCCTGTTTATGGCCTACCTGGTGATGCGGAACTGGTATTACCCGGCGTTTGTGGTGGCCTCGCATCAACTGAGCATCTTCTGGGGAACGTTGAACACGGCGGTACTGATTGCATCAAGCTTTACGATGGCGATGAGCGTGTGGTCGGCGGAGGTGAGGCGCAAAAAGTCGCTGCTGATCTACCTTTGCCTTACGATCTTTTTTGGTTTGACATTTCTGGGGATCAAGGGCATCGAGTGGCATGAGAAGTGGGAGAAGCACCACATTCCCGGGCTGAACTACAGTGTGCAGTCGTTTGTGAATCCGCAGTCGGACCCCGAGGTGTACAAGGAGTACCAGGACAAGGCGCTGACGCCGGACATGGCGCAGAAGACGGAGGAATATTTCTTCCTCTACTTTGCGATGACGGGCATGCATGCCCTGCACATGGTGATCGGCGTAGGAATTCTGGTGTTCATGGTCTTCCGGGCCAAAGCGGGCGCGTTCACCAACGGGCACGTCACGTTTGTGGAGAACTTCGGCCTGTACTGGCATTTTGTAGACATTATCTGGATTTATCTTTTTGCACTGCTGTACCTGATCAGCAGGCATTGACGAATGGCAGCGGAGTTAGCGGGTCAGCCGAGCGAGGCCGGGCCGATAGCGGAAGGACCGCGGGAGAATAGGGCATGAGCGCGCAGCAGCACGAACACGAACATCATATTGTCAGTCCCAAGCTGTACATTCTGGTTTTTCTGGGATTGCTGGTGGGCACGGGCCTGACGGTGCTTGCCTCCTATGCGGATCTGGGAGAGTGGCATATTGCGCCGGGCCTGACGCTATTCTGGAACCCGGTGGTGGCGCTTGCGATTGCAACGGGCAAGATGCTGCTGGTGGTGCTGTTCTTCATGCACGTGAAGTATAGTTCGAAGCTGACCAAGCTTACGGTGCTGTCGGGATTGTTCATGTTCCTGGTGCTGGTAGGCATGACGCTGTCAGACTACTTTACGCGCGCCTGGGGTCGCTGGTAGAGCGAGGGACTCGGAAAATGCGAAGGCCGCCCGCGGGCGGCCTTTCTGCTTTTGCTACCTGCTCAGATACCTGGGTTACAGCGTTGGTTTGGGCGGTTTGACTACCGTCCAGGCATTCGCGCCGGTGACCTTAACCGGCCGCCGGTAGAGCCTGGAGCCTTGTGCCACGTAGATCCAGCGCGCGTCGTCCGTGTCTGCGAAGGCGATTGCGGTGAGCGGCCCCTGCGCAGGGACAGGGGAGTTCAGAATCTGCATGACGCGACCGTTTTCCATGCAGATCTGAATGCCGACGGGAGTGGCGAAGAAGACGTTGCCGCCGGTGTCTTCTACAGCGGCGCGAACACCGCTTTGCCAGCCGAGCACGGTGGTTTCAGGAAGTTCGAGGCGGTAAAAGGGCTCGCCGTTGCCGAGATCACCGTTGGCTGCGATCTGAAAGGACCAACTGTAGCGGGAGACGGCGTCGGTGACGACGAGCAATGACTGATCGGGAGAGAGCGCGAGTCCTTTGGGGGCGACCATCTCGTCATTGAGGCTGGTCCAGCGCAGCGCCACGCTGACTCGGCCCGCGGGATCGATGCGCCCGATCATGTTTCCGGCGAGGAAGTAGATTGCGCCGTTGCGCATGACGGCAAAGTCGGCGACGCCGTTGAGTCTGCGGATGACGGTTTTTTGATCGGATGCTGTGGTGGCGGCAGTGCTGGAGGATACGATGTCGCCGCTGGCGGGCAGATAGGTGTACAGACGTTGGTTCGGGCCCATGCGCAGGATTGATGCGCTGCCGGGAGGGCCGGCGAAGCGGGATATACCGCCGCCGGGACCGACGCGGTTGATGGTCTGGGTAGATGGGTCGGCAAAGTAGAGATTTCCGCGGTCGTCGGCGGTGAGGCTTGCGATGACGCCGTAGGCGCCGCCGATCTGGACCCAGGGCTTGTCTAGGCTGATGGTGGAGAAGACGCGGCCGACGGTGTCGTAACCGGGTTCGGTCGCGGCCTGGGGCTGATGAACGACGATGGGTTGGGGATAGTCGCGCCAGAGCCAGCGCAGGGCGTCGGGCAGGATGGCTCCGCCCTGCTTCATGTTGTGGCCTTCTGAGCCCATGACCAACTTGACGTCGTAGCCGGCAAATTCGAGGGCCTCATGCATGACCTGATTGTTGACGGGCCAGCTTCCGGAGAAGTGCGTGCCGAAGGGCTCGGGCGGGGAGATGTGGTCGCTGATGCCGTCCTGCATGAAGACGCGGAGGGGTTTGGGTTCGGTTTTGCGGACAAGCGCTGGGAGGGCGTCGGCACTCTTCATCGAGACGTAAGTTCCGATGAAGCTGAGGACGCGATGAAACTGGTCGGGACGGTTCCAGGCCGCCATGAAGGCGCCGACGGCGCCGGTGCTGACGCCGTAGAGCCCGCGATCGTCGGGGTTGGGGGAGAGGTTGTAGTTTTTCTGAACGGCGGGGATCAGATCGTTGACGAGGAACTGAGCGAAGCGAGGGGTGAGCGAGTCGTACTCGTAGATGCGGTTGTAGCGATTCTGATCGCCGTCTGCGACGACGGGGAGGATACCCGGATCAATGAAGATGCCGATCATGGGCGGCAGCACATGTTGCGCGATGAGGTTATCAAAGACGACGGGGGCGCGGACGCCGTTGCCGAGCGCGCCGCTGCCGTCGAGAAAGATCATGAAGGGCGTGGGTTTGGTGGCGTCGTATTGAGCGGGAACGTAGAGGGCGCAGCTGTGGGGCGTGCCGGGGTAGTATTTGCCGGGCGGGAGGACGAACCGGGTGACGACGCCTTTGGGCACGCCGTCGTGGGGCTGGGAGTCGGGGCCGAGGGTGTAGACCTGGGCAGGCAACGAGACGGCTGCGGCAAGGAGCAGGAGGGCGGGCGCGATGGGTCTCATGGAAAATCCTGGCGATGAAATTTGACGCGATGCAACCGGGAAGCGGTGCAGGGCCGTGGAACGTGACGCAACCATCCTACTAAGAGCGGCGCTGGTTGAGAATGGAAATCGGAGACCAGCGGATGGTGAAACAGCGAGACGTTTACGATGAGATGCCGGAGGAGTGCCGGGCGATAGCCGGCCAGCCGCGGGTGCAGGTGCGCCGCGGCGGCGCGCCGCTTAAAGACGGCCGGTGCGTCGTCTACTGGATGCAGCGGGCGCTGCGGGTGAGAGACAATCCGGCGCTCGATGTGGCGATTGAGGCGGCCAATCTTCTGGGACTGCCGGTGGTGATCTACTTTGGGGTGATCCCGAACTACCCGAACGCGAATTTGCGCCACTATCACTTTCTGCAGCAGGGGCTGCGCGACGCGGCCGCAGACGCGGCGGAGCGTGGGGTAGGCATGGTCGTGCGGCGCGCGCCGGATACGCTGGAGCGATTTCTGGAAGAGGCGCGGGCTGCGCTGCTGATTGGCGACGAGAATCCCTGCCGGGAGCCGGAGCGGTGGCGGAGAGTGCTGGCACGGAGGCTGAAGCTTCCATACTGGACGGTTGATGCCGATGTGGTGGTGCCGTCGCGGGTCTTTGGCCGGAGCTTTGTGCTGCTGCATCACTTCAGGCCGCGGCTGCGGGCGGAGCTGCCGAAGTTTCTGGTTGCGCCGACGACGACGATGCCGGTGCACCCATGGAAGCCGGGGAAGGCGATGGCGAGCTATTCGCTTGCAGAGGACATAACGGCGGGATTCAAGGGGCTAGACCGCTCGATTCGGCCGGTGGACACGTTTACCGGGGGCACGCATGCGGCGCTCAAGCGGCTGCGTGATTTTGTGACGCAGGATCTGGCCGCATACGGCACAAGGCGCAACCATCCCGAGACGGCGGGGACGAGCCGGTTGTCTCCGTATCTGCACTTTGGCAATATCGGGCCGATGACGATTGCGCTGGCGGTGGAGCGGGCCGCGGAGACGGGCGGGATTACGGCAGCGACGCGGGAGAGATTTCTGGAGCAGCTGATCGGCTGGCGGGAGCTGGCGGTACTGTTTGTACGTTACGAGCCGAGCTATGATAGCTGGGAGTGCGCGGCGCCGTGGGCGCGCAAGACGCTGCTGGAACACGCCGGCGACCCGCGCCCCTGGCGGTATACGCTGGCGCAACTGGAGCGCGCCGAGACGCACGACGAGCTGTGGAACGCGGCACAACGCGAGATGGTGCAGACGGGATGGATGCACAACTACATGCGCATGTACTGGGCGAAGAAGATTTTGGAATGGACGCCGGATCCCGCAACCGCGTTTGACTGGGCAGTGATTTTGAACGACAGGTATGAGCTGGATGGGCGGGATGCGAACGGGTATGCCGGCATTGCGTGGGCGATCGTCGGCAAGCTGGATCGGCCATGGTTTAATCGCCCGGTCTTTGGTTTGGTGCGGCCGATGACGGGGTCGTCGACGGCGAAGAAGTTCGACGCTGCGGCGTATATACGCCGGAACCAGGAGTGAGTGAGGTCTGGGCGGCAGCGATCTTGTGTTCTGAATCACAGGTAGCGGGAGAGAGGCCTGTCCTATAATGGGCCTCAGTTTCAGCCCCGGAAGTTGCGTGTTTCGTTGAGCGATATCCGATGGATTTCGCGCTGATCCTCATTGGAAGATTTTCACCAAAGGGGAAGCCGACTCCGTTCCCGGAATCGTGTGACGAAGCCCATGTTGAGAACGAATGCGAAGGATCCTGTCGCGACCGGCAGGGCAGGGAAGCATATCGGGCAAGCGCGTGGCTGCCGGGGACGCAGCGCATGGGCGTGCATGCTGCTGACCCTTGCACTGGTGGGGAGCGCGTCCGGGGCACAGACGGCAGAGGCTCCAGGAACTCACAGCGCGGACCGCACCTCAACCTTGAAGACAACCGAAAAGCCCCGGCAACGGCCGCCGCGGGTCTTGTCCGCGGAGCGCTTTCTGGCGGCGCGTGGAGTGATGCCGGGGCATCGCGTGCAACTGGGGGCGCTGGTGCGGCAGCAGGTGGGCGCGGTGGTGGGGACGCGCCCGATGGCGGCGCAGTCCGCCGCGATCTCGACGCAGAGCGGGGGGGAGACGACGTGGCAGGCGCTGGGCCCGGCGGCGGTGATTACGCCCGCTTTCGGGCTGGTGACGGGGCGCATCACGGCGATAGCGCTCGATCCATCGGACGTGACGGGGAACCATGTTTACCTGGGCACGACGGGCGGTGGAGTGTGGAGCTCGAGCAATGCAGGGACGGTTGCGGATGTGATTTTCAGTCCGCTGACGGACATGGTTACGGCGCTGGGCGGGGCGGTGGATGCGTCAGTGAGTGTGGGCGCGCTTACGGTGCAGCCGGGTGGGACCGGGGTGGTGCTGGCTGGGACCGGCGATCCGAACGACGTTCTGGATTCCTATTACGGCGCGGGCATCCTTCGCTCCACGGACGGAGGAACGACCTGGAGCCTGATCGCGCAGACCGAGGATGCGGAGGCGGGATACAGCGCGAGCGATTTTTCCTTTGCCGGGGAG
>JAJXXG010000046.1 GCA_021781255.1 Acidobacteriota bacterium | reverse complement strand
CTGAACACGATTCCAGAGCGCGCCGGAATACTTCCGAGCGGACATCGATGCAGAAGACCGCCTGAACTGCCGGGGTCCTTTTACCATTCGAGCCTGAAAGAGGTCGGCTGTACTTAAGCGCACTGCAAAGCTCACTCTGGTACGCCATTTCCAGCGCATCCTGAAATATCCAGTCAACTGACGACTTTTGTTCAGCGTGTTCCCGCCATTCAAGGAGTTCCTCCCACCCGTTCTGCCACGCAGGGGGCTCTTTCGATTCGAGCAGGTGAACAAACACAAAGTGCTCCCATGCGAGTCGAATGGCCAGCAGTTGGATAATGTGGTCGTTATCTCTCCGAGCAAGGCGTGCCTGCCAACGCTCAAAGGCGCACCACGATGCCCACCCGTTGATGCTCATCAGAAGCGCTGTCAGGTAATTCACCCATTCCTCCTGGGGAATAGGTAGCGTTTGCAGTGCCTCGTCAATCAGGTTGAGTGGTTCATCTGGCAAAGACAGTGCGTGATGACGCATGTCGTGGATACCCATAAGAAGCCATGGGCTCATATCTGTGCGGGCGTGGTGTAGCCAACTCTGGTAGAGGTCTTTCCTGTGTGGGGTTTCCCACGAGGATTGGCAACGGTCGAAGTAAGAGGCGCAGTGCTGGCTCACGTTGTGCGTGACGAAGTCACTGATGGACATGCCGTGCAACAGATCACGTTGCGAATCTGCTATAGCGGCAGCCAGAGGTACCCGCGGGATGGACGGTGACTCGCTTTCGAGTTCGCATAGAAGGTCAGTCAACGAAATGTCGAGTCCTGATTGACGCAACGCTTCCTGCAAGTGCTCCCTGCCCAACGATCCTGATTTCAACTGGTCCCGATAAAAGCTGCGCGGCATAAGCATGCGTGAGCCTGAGTAGCTTTCGATACGGTGAGCAGCGGTGTGGATTGAATCACCGATAAGGCCCCAGTACGGGTTGACAGCAATGAACTGGTCCAGCGGCCAGGTAGGGGCAATCCTTTGGCAAGCGCTTTCGACGGCTTCACGTGTCGCATTTATTTTGGGAGGGGACGACGGTACCTGTTCAAGCGTCTTCATAATCTCACTCCTCTTGCTTCGAATGGTTGCGCTGCGTCTCGCCGACGCGTGATTTCTGAGCTTTGCTTTGCGGGCCATATGCGAAACGTTGCTCGCGTAAAAAGCTCATCCAGGTAGAGTCCCGCATAGAACCATGGATAGAGCGTTGTAGCGATTTGTCCCAGCGGGTTGGCGCGAATGATTGCGTGGAGGGTGTAGAGGAGCGCGAAGCACGCCACTGGAAAGATCAGAATTGCGTGTTGGTGTGCGGGGCCGATCGTGGCTAGCGGGGCCAATCGCTGGAAGAGACGGTCGTATCCGAAGTAGAGGACGCTGATGCCGAGAGCGGATATCGGGAGAAGGAGTGAAGCTGCAATGCTGCAGGTGCTGGAAATTGCTGCGAGAATTCCAGCAGTTGCGAGTCCCACGACCGTGATGCAAAAGATCATGGCTGCATCCACGCGGAGATGAGGTTGCCATAGGAGTGCTCCCAGTATTGCCACGAAGAGACCTGAAATGGCGCTTCCGATCAATGCGTTAACACCGGTCTCTGGGCGCGGCGGCATCATGCGCTTGAGCTTCGCCTGATTGACTGTCCCCCCTGATCCGAGGAACGCGTGTGCTTTATACAGGGAGTGCGCCAGAAGATGCAGGAAGGCTAGACCATAAAGCCCCAGCCCGCATTCCATGAGCATGAATCCCATCTGGGCGCAGGTAGACCAGGCCAGATGGACCTTGATGCTGATGCGGGTGGTCATGACGAGGGAACTGATGATCGCAGTCAAGCAACCGATAACCACAAGCAGACCTTGTGCCATCTGTGTGGTGTTGATGACTGGAGCAAGTCGGATGAGCATGAACCCACCGAGATTAACAACGCCTGCGTGAAGCAGAGCAGAAACAGGCGTGGGCGCTTCCATCACTTGAATGAGCCAACCATGCAATGGCAGTTGCGCGCACTTAATCATGGCACTGATAGCAAGCAGTAAAGCCGCGACATGAATTGAGGCCGGAATTGGATGAGATCCCGAGATTCGATGCATCACTTCGTCCATCTCGAAGCTGCCCGTCTGCGACCCGAGCAGCATGACTCCGCAGAGAAGGGTAAAGTCCCCCAGCCTGCTCGCCAGAAACTTCTTATGGGCCGCAATGACAGCTGCTTGGCGATGGGGGTATAGCGTCAATAGGCCGTGCAGCGAGAGGCTTGTGAGAACCCACGCAACAAGAAAGAGGACAAGATTGTTCGTCACCACGAGCAGGCTTACAGCTGCGAGGGTCCGCATCAGGTTCCCAATATATCGAGGTTCTTTAGGGTCTCCGGACATGTATGCGCGTGAATAGCTGACGATGACCCAGCCGAGAAAGGTAACGAGCAAAAGCATGAGCGCTTCCACCACATCGAAGCGAAAGCTCAGATGGAAGCTGCCGATCGTGAGCAGAGAGCTGATGCGCGGCCGGCGGACAAGCGCTGGTGTATGTAGGAGCGCGTCGGAGCAGCACGCAAAGGAAAGAAGTAACGATAGGGAACTGGCGATCCGAGTCAGTCTCCACGCTCTTCGTATCGAAAGCTTCTGTATAGAAACGAGTTGTTCGGCAAATCCTCCCAGAAAGTACAGGACTGAGGGAACGCAAAGCAGAATGGCATGGTGAGACGGCCATAGGCACTGAAAGTGAGCCATTGCAGATGTCCTTTCACTCTCATAACTTTCGGACATTCACGAAATTCTGTAAAATGCATAGATTAGAAGGAAACGTTCTATTTAAAGTATGAGTTACACGTGAGACTGAATTACCACCATCTTCACTATTTTTGGGCCGTAGCCAAAGACGGCAATCTGACGCGGACTGCGGCGCAGTTGCATGTTTCGCAGTCGGCTCTTTCGTCGCAGATCAAGGCGCTCGAAGAAGATCTTGGTCAGGCGCTCTTCTTGCGAGAGGGAAGAAGTCTTCAACTCACCGAAGCTGGGCGACTCGCTTTGACCTATGCCGACACGATCTTTGCCGCAGGAAATGAGCTCTCTGCCTTGATGAAAGACGGAGAGTTTCGTAAGCGGCAGACAGTGAGGATCGGCGCCGTTGCCACACTGTCCCGCAATTTCCAGGAAAACTTTGTGCGTCCTCTTTTACGGCTCGACGACATTGAGATGGTCCTTCAGTCCGGGACATTGACGGATCTTCTCGCTCGTCTGAGTGTTCACGGCATCGATCTCGTTTTGTCTAACCGTAGAGTTCATCGTGACGCTCAGAATCCATGGCAGTCTCATCGGATTGCCAGACAACCTGTAAGCCTGGTTGGAAAGCCGCGCCGAAGCAAAAGACGATTCGTATTTCCAGATGACCTCGCCAACTATCCAATTCTGCTGCCGAGTCTGGAAAGCGAAGTCAGGGCAGGATTCGATCTCTTGTGTGAGCAGCACCGGGTCACGTACCGAACCCTTGCCGAAGTGGATGACATGGCGATGCTTCGACTTTTGGCTCGGGACACGGATGCCATCGCCCTTGTCCCGACCGTCGTAGTGCAGGATGAGTTGAGAACTGGACTTCTGGTGGAGTATTGCGTTGTCCCACAGCTGTTTGAAGACTTTTATGCGATCACGGTCAAGAGACACTTTCAATCGCCAATTCTGAGATCTCTACTCAAGCGCAGGGACGGGGATGTACTTGGTGAGGTTTCTACGTCAGCGTAGGGAGGAAAGTGAAAGTTGATCCGGTGCAGATCGTCGACTGCATATCTCAGTTCGACCGATGTGTCGAAGTGGTCCCAGCGGATTGAATGGTGGACGCGGAAGGAATCGAACCTTCAACCTGTCGATTAAGAGTCGAATGCTCTGCCAGTTGAGCTACGCGTCCATTATTTGGGAAACTGCCGAGCGGCAGTCTGTCAGACTTGGAGGACATGACTTCGAATGTCCACTTGAAAAATATAGCACAGGCATTCTCGAATTAAAAAGAAAACGAGAGACCACCTTCGAGGCATCGCTCGGCCTGCGCAAAGTAGAGTGTGCTGCCATCGCGGGTGACGAAGGGGCGGTACCCCTCAGCCAGAAGATTTCGTACATCTACCAATGCCTCAATCCCTTGGGGAAGAACGTGATGATAGCGGATCGGTTGACGCACAAAGAAACTCAGATAGGGGGCGGGTAGACCGCTATTAAATGGCGCCACGGGCGTCATGCTGTCTGCGGATTGCCAGCGGTACGAAGCTCGCCATTCAGTTCCACCATGGGATGCTTTGCCGTTGATAGCTGCCGCGTACATCTGCGAGTTCCTGGGGCGGAGGCTCATCAGGCCTGATGCAAGCGTTGAGGATACAGGCAGCTCACCCATCTGCAGCGCCGCGCCGACCTTCTCATCGGCTTCGCCTAGTATGCCCGACCCCTCAAAGCTCTGGGCCGCCACCTGCATTAACGCAGTCGCGGGATCATACAGAACATCCTGTGCAGCCCAGTCAGCAGCAGAAAGTGTGCCGCCGGCAGAGATGATCGGATTAGCAAGCTGGTCGTGATAGGCGACAACACGCATGTGAAGGTTGCCCGTATGCTTCTCGACAGCAAGCTCCTGATGAAGTCCGTGTTCGACAAGCAGCCTGCCATTTTGCTCGGCGACCAGCGGCGCCATGGAGCTATTCTGGTCGATCTGGTCAGCACGCTGCGCATTTGGCGAAGTGGCCATGCGATATGCGATATCCGCTGGCCCGGCATGAATCGTTGCACTCGCGAAGGGCATGGCGGCAACCAGGGTGCTGCCCATGTGTACTGCTTCAATCTGTGTCCCGGCCTCAAGCTGTACCGCATTCATGAAGTTCATGACCTGGGCACTGCGCAGCATCATCGCTTGAAATCCCTGCTGATTAGGCCCCCCCGCAATTTCGGGCCGATCCTCAAATGTGGCGACAGACATGAAAGTGCGTCCCGGGGCCAGTTGTTGCTCATATCCGACCACCGAGCCGATGGCGGCACTCTGCGCCTCGCTCAGGTCCGCGCGGAAGATAACCTGGCTGGAGTCATCCCTGGACTGTTCGACTTCAAAGTCGTGATGAAGCCCGCCATCGCCGAACTGGGCCGCACCGCCACGGACCGTGACTCGTGCTTTGAGTGCCGGGCCTGCACCATCGTTGACGACAACCAGGGGGCCATCCTCGAGCATTCGAAGCAGGGGACGGTTGGTGGAGAGACGGAGAGTCCACGTCCAGTCGTCCTTAGGTTCGTCAGCCTGGCGTGTCTGCACGGGCAGCCAGCGGAAAGCTTCGTAGAGAGTGTTGAGTGTCAGGTTGACTACAAGGTGTGAACTGGCAAGCACATGCAGATTCTCACGAAGAGTCGGCAGAAACATCTCACCGGTGGCTTTAAGCCCATAGGTTCCTGCGAGTACATGCGGAAGCGCGTAGCGTCCATGGTCGTCGGTGAAGGCCTGGCCGGCGACTGAGTAGTCGGCACGGATCAGCTGAACGATCGCTCCGACCTGAGGAGTGCCGTGCGCGTCGCGCACGACTCCTGTGACCACACCTGGGTCAGCTGCATATGCAGGCACACAGAGCATTGCGAAAATGACAGCCAATGCCGAACCGATTATGGACGCTCTCTGGGTCACTTCAAATCTGTCGTTATGCGCTCCTGGCCAATTGCTCCAATAAATGAAAGTTGCAGGCTGCAGCTCTTAGCGGCTGCTTGCCTTCTACTGCACAGTGAAGGGAGCGCTCTGAGCAATGATCTGCTTAG
>JAJXXG010000595.1 GCA_021781255.1 Acidobacteriota bacterium | reverse complement strand
CAACGCATCAAGCGCGACGCCCCAGTCCGCGGGCAGCGCAACCACCGGCGCGCCCGGTGCGCAGTCGCCGGTGGAAGTGCTGGGCAACGTGGCGAACATTGTGCCCGGCGCGGAGATTGGCGCCGTCAGTCACTACGACATTCAGCCCGTCATAGACATTTACACCAACGTCGAAGGCACTGATCTGGGCAGCGTGACGCATGCCATGCAGCGCATCCTCGCGCATTACAAGCAGAACCTTCCACGCGGCTCGCACTTCGTTCTCCGTGGACAAAGCGAAACCATGGCGCGCTCCTATCGGGGCCTGCTGGCCGGGCTGGCCTTCAGCATTCTGCTCGTCTATCTGCTTATCGTCGTCAATTTCCAGTCGTGGGTTGATCCGTTTCTCATCATCTCCGCACTGCCGGCCGCGCTTGCGGGCATTGTGTGGATTCTCTTCCTCACCGGAACACACCTGAGTGTGCCTGCGCTTACAGGCGCCATCATGTGCATGGGTGTGGCCACGGCCAACTCGATTCTCGTCGTTAGTTTTGCGCGCGAGCAGATGGAAGCGATGGTAGGCGATGCCCGACGCGCCGCACTGAACGCAGGCTTTGTGCGACTGCGCCCTGTCCTGATGACGGCGCTCGCCATGATCATAGGAATGGTGCCAATGGCGCTGGGCCTGGGCGATGGTGGCGAGCAGAATGCGCCGCTCGGCCGTGCGGTCATTGGCGGCCTGCTGCTGGCCACCGTGGCCACGCTCTTCTTTGTTCCTGTATTTTTCTCTGTCGTGCACAGCTGGCTGGAACGCCGCCGCACAGCTCACGCCGGAGCAAACGTCGAGATGGACGAGTTCGATTAAACAGCAAGAATTCTTGGAGCATCACCCATGAACAAAGCCGGATTCGAATCAAGAAATGATCAATCCAATCCGCACCCGCCGCATCAGTTAGCCCAGGCCGCTGCACACCATGACACAGCGCCTGAGACCGCCCCTGTTTCGCCGCGTAAGGCCCTCGTTGGCTTAATCTTCATCCTTGCGGTCTTCGCCGTGCTTGCTGTCGTGGGCGTTCTTGGCCGCATACACACGGAAGAAGTGCTTGCGCAGACGACGACTGCCAACGCCCCGCCCACTGTCATCGCACTGCCCGCCAAACCCGGCGCACCAATGGATAGCTTCGTCCTTCCCGGCAACGTGACTGCTTGGACCGATTCACCCATCTATGCACGCACCTCCGGCTACCTGACGCACTGGTACTACGACATCGGCTCGCACGTGCAGAAGGGTGCGCTGCTGGCAACCATCGCAAGTCCAGAGGTAGATCAACAGCTCGCTCAAGCCCGTGCCGACCTTGCCACCGCGCAGGCCAACGCGAGCAATGCCCACATCCAGGCACAGCGCTACTCCGAGCTCGTCAAATCGCACGCTGTCTCCATGCAGGACACGGACACCTATGTAAGCCAGGCCGCCGCCACCGCCGCCGCTGTGCGCGCCGCACAGGCCAACATGGACCGCCTTCGTGAACTGCAGTCCTTCGAGAAGGTTTATGCCCCCTTCAGCGGCGTCGTTACTGCGCGCGATGTAGATACCGGCCAGCTGATCGACGCTGGCGCAAATAAGGAACTCTTCCACATGCAGGCTGTGCAGACTCTGCGCGTTTACACCAACGTGCCGCAGCTCTATGCCGACACCGCAAAGCACGGCCTGAAACTCAGCCTCACTTTTCCTGAGCACCCTGGCAAGACCTTCGTAGGAACGCTCGTGCGCACGGCCGACGCAATCGACCCCGCGAGCCGCACCCTGCTTGTCGAGATCGACGTGAACAATCGTACCGGTGAGCTGCTTCCGGGCTCGCTTGCGCAGGTCCACTTCAAAGCGCCGGCCACGCAAGCAACATTTATCGTGCCCGTCAGCGCACTCATCTTTCGCCGTGAGGGCATGCAGCTCGCAACGCTCGGCGAAGGGAATAAGGCGCATCTGATCCCGGTCCTCATCGGGCAGGATGACGGCGCAACCGTGCAGATTGTCAATGGTCTCACGGCTACAGACAAGGTTATCCAGGATCCGCCTGATTCGCTCATCGACGGAGAACTCGTCCGACCCAAGCAGCCCAGTGAGACCGCCGACGGAGGCAACTAGAAATGTTCCTTTCACGCCGCGCCGCATCGCTCGCCGCTCTTGCCGCCGCGGTGTCTCTGGCTGGCTGCAAACCCGTTGGCCCGAATTACTCGCAGCCGCGGGTTACAGCGCCCCCAGCGTACAGCGAGTCCGGTGGCAAAGATACATTGCCTCCTCCGCCCAACCCCAACGGCGGAACATGGCAGCCCGCCTCGCCCTCCGACGGCATGCTGCGCGGCACGTGGTGGACAATCTACAACGATCCAGAGCTCAACCGGCTGGAAGAGCTGGTAACGCCGAACAATCAGAATCTGCATGCTGCCATGCAGCTTTATCTCGCGGCCCACGATGCCGTGACAGCGGCCCGCTCGCAGCTCTATCCCACGCTCTCCGTCGGATCCTCAGTCTCCCACAGTAAGCTCTCCGCGCACCGGCCGCTCAGCACCGACCCCTCCGCTTCGCCGAATTTCAATGACCTGCTCATCTCCGGCCAGGCAAGCTGGGAGCCCGACTTCTGGGGACGCATCCGCCGCACCGTCGAGGCCGCCAGAGCTAACGCCCAGGCCACCGCCGCGGATACGGCCACACTCGACCTCGCCTTCCATGCCGAGCTTGCGCAGGATTACTTTGAGGTGCGCGGCCTGGATGCGCAGAGCAGTCTGCTCCAATCCACTGTCACTGACTACGAGAATCAGCTCGACCTGACGCGGAAGCTGCTTGCCAACGGCATTGGCACGGAGGTTGATGTCGCACAGGCTCGCACTCAGCTCCAGACGCTCCGCGCGCAACTCATTGACATTCAGCAGGCACGCGCTCAGGTACGCCACGCCATTGCCACGCTCGTGAATCTGGAAGCGGGCCAACTCACGCTGCCGCCCGCGCCGCTTGAGGGCAATCCGCCACAAGTTCCTCTGGGCGTGCCGTCGCAGCTCATTCAGCGAAGGCCGGACGTTGCCGCCGCGGAACGTCGAGTGGCCCAAGCCAATGCGCAAATCGGCATCGCCGTCAGCGCCTTTTATCCGGACATCACCCTCGGCGGTTCTGGCGGCTTTGAAAGCACGCATGGCGGCACGTGGATTCAGGGTCCAAGCTCGCTGTGGAGCCTTGGCGCGCAGGCTGCAGAGCTCCTCTTTGACGCCGGGCAACGTCGCGCGCTCACCAGCCAGGCGCAACACCTTTACGAGGCGCAGGCCGCCACCTACAAAGCCACGGTGCTCGCTGCGTTCAATGAGGTCGAGGACCGGCTCAGCGATCTGCGCATCCTTGAGCAGGAGTCTGCCGCAGAGCGGCTTGCAGTCGCCGATGCCGAGCGCTCGCTTGCACTCAGCACACAGCGCTACCAGGGCGGTGTGACCAGCTATCTTGAAGTGCTGACCGCGGAAAACACACTGCTCCAGAACCAGCGCGCGCTCACCGATCTGGAAACACGCCGGTATGCAGCCAGCGTGGGCCTTGTGCGCGCACTTGGTGGCGGATGGGACGTGAGCCAACTGCCGAAATGAGAGAATCGAGGCTAAGCGCAAAACTGCTAAACTGCAGAGCGAGGGAAAGCAATCGTGGTTAGCCAAAGCGAAATCCAGCCTGGCGAGCGGTGCCCGGACTGCGGCGTGGAATTGCCGGCAGGCGCCACCATGCGCCATCCCTATCTAGGCGCGTCACCCTCCTGCTGGGAGGTCTATAACCGGGTCCTCGCGCGCGAGTACTCAAGCCCGGCGCTGATGCGGTCCATTCACCGGATCACCGTGGATGCCTATGCCGCGCAGCATCCGGGCAAGACCGAGCGGCGCGCCATTCAGTCAGTGTGGGCACACCTGGTCAGCCTTCACCTCACGCTGGACAAAGAGCTCGACCACAACTTCGCGCGGCGCATCATCGGCGCCCTGACAGAGCAGTCTGAATCACTGGAGTGGCTGACGCCGCCCGGCAAGCTGGGGAACCTGACGGTTGTTGAGGTAGCTGAGGCCGCAGACGACCACGCGCATGAACAACTGGTTCGCATGTGGGCGCGCGAGGTGTGGCAGAGCTGGTCTGCGCATCACCAGGCCGTGAAAGCTGCCGCCGACCGGCTGATTGCACAAAGTTAAGAACCGGCCCCGGACGCAAAGATAAAGATCACCGCCGCGCACGCAACAGAGTGCAGACTTCTTCGCCGACTAAATCCCCTCACCCATGGACACGTACTCGCGCAGCCGGTCCAGTTCCTCCCGATAGGCGGAGCGTTCGGCTTCTTCGGCGGCGAAGGGTTCCGAAGGCTCGCCCACCGTTGCCACATGGCCCTCCAGCCGGTCCACGCGCGCGGCCAGAGCAATCAGCGCATCGCTGAGCGGGTCCTTGATATCGTGCGGATCTGTGATGACCACGCGCTGCCCTTTGCGGTAGACAATGTGCGCGGGCACGCCGACCACGGTCGAGTTCGGCGGCACGTCGTTCAGCACCACTGAGCCTGCGCCCACGCGTGAGTTCTCGCCCACGGTAATGTTGCCGAGCACATTCGCGTTATTGCCGATGAAGACCCGGTCGCAGATGGTGGGGTGACGCTTGCCGTGCTCTTTACCCGTGCCGCCCAGGGTCACGCCCTGGTAGATGGTCACGTCACTGCCAACTATCGAGGTTTCGCCGATGACCACCCCGGCAGCGTGATCGATGAACAGCCTGCGACCCAGCAGCGCACCGGGGTGAATGTCCACGCCGGTGAAGAAACGAGCAATTTGTGAGAGGATTCGCGCAGGCAACCGCAGCCGCATGCGCCACAGCCGGTGGCTGACGCGGTGGCTCCACACCGCCCACAGTCCGGGGTAGCACAGCAGAACCTCGAGCCAAGAGCGGGCCGCGGGGTCTCGCTCCAGTACGGAGGCCACATCTTCGCGAATCCGTTCGAACAGCGCCATATGCCTCTTGCCGGCACGCGCGCCGGCGGAGTTGTGCTCCGCCGGCTGCTATCCGCAGCTTACACGGCCACCGCTTCTGGCTGCATTGCCAGTGCTTCCTGCCGTAGCGAGTCGAAAAGTGCACTGGAAAGATAGCGCTCGCCGAAGCTTGGCAACACCACAACAATGAGCTTGCCCTTGTTCTCAGGCCGCGCTGCAACCTTCAGCGCCGCCGCCACGGCCGCACCGCTGCTGATGCCCACGAACAGGCCCTCCTCCACAGGCAGCCGACGCGCCATGGCGATGGACTCATCGTTCGTGACCTGCACCACCTCGTCAATCAGGTGCGTATCAAGAATCGCCGGTATAAAGCCTGCACCGATGCCCTGAATCTTGTGGGGGCCGGGCTTGCCGCCGCTCAGCACAGGGCTGTCCGTCGGCTCCACGGCCACGGCCTTGAACTCTGGCTTCTTTTCCTTGATGTACTTCGCCGTGCCCGTCAACGTGCCACCTGTGCCCACGCCGGAAATGAGGATGTCCGCCTTGCCGTCGGTGTCTTCCCAGATTTCAGGACCGGTGGTGGCGAGGTGGATGGCGGGGTTTGCAGGGTTGTCGAACTGCTGCAGGATGTAGCCGTTGGGCGTTTTGTCCAGGATCTCCTGCGCCTTGGCGATGGCGCCCTTCATGCCGTTGGGGCCGGGGGTGAGCACGATCTCGGCGCCAGAGGCCAGCAGGGTCACGCGCCGCTCCAGGCTCATGGGTTCGGGCATGGTCAAGATGATGCGATACCCCATGACGGAGGCCACG
>JAJXXG010001136.1 GCA_021781255.1 Acidobacteriota bacterium | reverse complement strand
CGAAGCCTCAGCGATCAGCGTCTTCAGCTCCGCACCTGGCTCGACGCGAGCCGGCCGCTCCCGAAACCCCTCCATGAATCTCTCACCTCGCCCTTCCTCCGCCTACTGCTTGCCCAGCATTGCGTCCACCATCTTTGAAGCCACAGCCGAAGCGGGCACGCTATACGTTCCCGCCGCCAGTGCAGCCTGGATCGATGTGACCTTTTCCATGCGCACGCCCTCTTCTGAAACTGCCTGCGAAACCTCGCTCCCCGCACTGCTTAACGTCGCGCGATCGCTGTCGAACGCGCTCCCGGTCGTGGCAGCCGCACTCTTGCTCTGCGGTACGGAGGGCGCCGTTTGATTTACCCCCAGCAGCGACCTCAATCCATCCAGGCTATTGCGAATATCCATATACTTTTCTCCTTGCGCCTTGCTCTCTGATGGGACTATCGGCTTTAGCTCTCATCACTTTAGTCATTCAGAAGTTCTCATCACGGTATTGCCGTGCAGGTTTCCGGTTACCTTTCCGTCACTGTGCTGATGCCTGGAATGTGAGAGTTCATTCACAATCTTGTCGGCAATGCCAAATCCACCGCGCTGGCTCAGCTCCTGCCCCAGCCCCTGTGAGGCAAACTCACCCAATGCCCCGCCCGAGCCAGAATCGTCGTCCTCTGCGCCCGTCAGCGCATTGCCGCCGGTCATCGGCTTCAGCAACTCCTGCATCATCTGTCCTTCAAACTCGTGCGCGGCCCGCACCAGCCGAGGCTGCGGCGCATCTCCGGCCTGCCCCTCCACCGTATTTCCGCCAATCGAACCAGCCTGCATTCGCCTTCTCCCTATTCCCTACTGCCTTCTTCTACAACACCTCCAGGTCCGCCTCCAGCGCGCCGGCCGCCTTCATTGCCTGCAAGATCGAGATCACGTCCCGCGCTCCTGCCCCAATACGTTGCAATTCCTGGACCAAATCCTCTACGGTCGCACCCTCTTTCAGGTCGATCTCGTTCACCGGCTTATCCTGCGCCTGCACCGTGGTCTGTCGCACTACCTGCGTCGTCCCCGACGACAGCGCCTCCGGCTGCGAAACCTCGACTCTTGAGATCACATTCACGCTCAGTCCTCCGTGCAGAATCGACACAGGCTGCAGCCGCACGGTGCCCCCGATCACCACCGTCCCGGTGCGCTCGTTCACCACCACCCGCGCCCTCGGGTACACCTGAATCTTCACCTCCTCCACCTTGTCCAGCAGCTCCGCCGTGTCCTCGCCGTCTTTGACTTGTATCTCCACCCGCCTGCTGTCAACGGCCTGCGCGCGCGCCGAGCCCAGTGCCTTGTCAATTGCAGCCGACATCTGCTCGGCGGTATGAAAGTCGGCGTCGTTCAATACCACGCTTACAGTGCGCATCTGCTTCAAATCGAAGGGAACCGGCCGCTCCACCAACCCACCCCCCGGAATCCGCGCCGTGGTGGGGTGGTTCATCTGCTTCGTATTGCCTCCCGCCGCCGCCATGTAGCCGCCCAGCACCAGCGCCCCCTGCGCCTGCGCATAGATCTGTCCATCCGGGCCGTAGAGCGGCGTCATCAGCAGGATGCCGCCCTCGATCGAGCGCGCATCGCCGGCCGAGGAGACGGTCACATCCACCTTATCTCCCGGCCGGCTGAAGGGCGGCAGCGTGGCCACCGCAAATACCGCCGCCATGTTCTTCACCTGCATGTTGCTGACGCTGTTCGATCCCGTCTGCGGTACAGTAATGCCCATCCGCTGCAAGGCCGAAACCAGCGTCTGCGCGGGAAAGACCGTCTGCGAACTGTCGCCGGTGCCCCGCAGTCCAACCACCAGCCCATAGCCCACCAACTGGTTGTCGCGAATGCCTTCAATCGTGGCGACGTCCTTGATCCGCGAACTTCGTCCAGGTTCCTGGGGACGAAGCACAGTCATCGCCAGAGGCCATGCCGCAGCCACCGCCAGCCACCACCAGAACGCCTGACTCTGCCGCAATCGCCTGCCGTGGCTCCGATTCGCCTCTCCTGTATTGGCGATGCGCACTGTCATTTCCGCCCCTGACACCTAAACTTCAAATGCTTCTGCCACCTAAACCTCAAATGCCCCTGACGATTGAAACCTGTAATCTGACACCTGTTAAAACACCAGCAGCCTTTCCAGGAACCGCACCACCGGATTCTGCCGGTAGGTCGAATCGTTCACGATACCCTTGCCGGTCACATCCAGCTCCAGGTCGGTCATGGCCGTCGAAAGCACCTGATTCTGATTGCTCACGTCCTCGGGGCGCACCAGCCCGCGCAGCGTAATCAGTTGCGTCTG
This sequence comes from Acidobacteriota bacterium, assembly GCA_021781255.1. Next base: position 3,484 of record JAJXXG010001136.1, on the reverse strand, counting down.
CTGCGAGAAAGTCAACTGCCGCGTCGCCTGCACCACCAGCATCCCGTTGGGCAGCACGTCCACAACCTCCGCGCCAAAGGTCGTCGCCAGGCTGGAGTCCGTCGTGCTCTGCCCCTGCGCGGTCAATCCCGAGGAAGCGTTTTCGCCCACCAGGTTCTGCAAGGCGTTCGAGGTTTTAAGTGCCCCGAAAAGCGAAGTGAGCCCGGAGCTGGCGTTCGAGGCCCGCGAGTTCTTTACCTGCCCATCGGTAGAGGCCGTCAGGCTCTCGCCGACCACGATCATGACCACGTCGTGAATCCTAAACGCTTTCACATCGGTGCCCAGCCGCACCATCTGTCCCTCGGGGCTCCATATCGAACCCGGCGTCCGCACCTCCGCAGCCTGCTGCGCTCGCACCTTCGAAATGTAGGCGCGCAGAGCCTCCTCGGGCGGGGTGGACTTGGCCGTCGCCGCCGCATCGGTGTGTTTCTTGTTCATCGCCAGCGCCGCCGGCGCCAGTAATGCGGACAAGACAAATGCAATCGTCCACACCCTCATGGCTCTGCCGCCTCCTCTGGAGCAAAGACCGCGCGACCAGCTGAGACAGCCACGACGCGCACTACCTTTTTCCCGATCTTCAATCGCGCCTGAATGACAGCGCCATGGACAGCCGGACCCAGCGCCACCGCCTCAAGACGCGCCTCCACCACCGCCGTGTGCTCTTCGACAATCAGCACGTCCCCGGCATGAATCACGGGACCGAGCAGCGGCCGGTTTGCTGACCGTGCGTCTGGCAGCGGTCTATCTCCTGGGCCAGAGCTCGCCAGCCTCGTTCCCGACGCTTTGACAAGCACCATGCGCCCCGGTCCCTCGGGATGAACCGCATCGCGCATCAGTTCCCAGCGGTCTCCCGTGTGCGGATCGTCGATCTCGCGCACCACCTCGCCTGAATCGGCCCCTGTTGTTCGCGGATTCGTAGCCAAGATCCGGACGATGTTCGCGGCCGGCGCATCTTCGGCGGGGGATTGGCCCGAGGCAGGCAGCCAGGCCACGCCCGCCATCACCGCCAACCCTGCCTTCACCCTGAGCCTCATCGTCAAACCACCCACTGCAATCGCTCACTCACCTCGCCCAACTGCTCAAGTGAAACATTGAGATCAATGCGTCATGTTATTGACCTCGGAATACATATCGTCGGCAGCCTTAATCACTTTGGAGTTCGATTCGTAGGCGCGCTGAGCCAGCACCATCTGCACAAACTCGGTCACCACGTCCACATTCGAGTTCTCCAGATACCCCTGCTGCAATGTTCCGAGGCCCTCGGTCCCGCCGGGATTGCCCAGCACCGGGTCGCCGGAGCTGAGCGTGGCCTGCAACAGGTTGGAGCCCATGCTCTCCAGGCCTCCGGGGTTGGGGAACGTGGCCAATTGAATCTGCCCCAGCTGCGATGGATTCTGCTGTCCCGCAAGAGTCGCATCCACCACTCCGTACTGGGTAATCGTGACCGCGGTGGCATTCGAGGGAATCGTGATCGTCGGGATTAGCGGGTCGCCATCGGTCGTCACAATCGTTCCCTGGTTGTCCAGGTGAAACTGCCCGGCTCGGGTGTAGGCTATGGTGCCGTCCGGCCGCTGCACCTGAAAAAATCCCGCACCCTGAATCGCGATATCGAGCGGGTTATCAGTCTCATTCAATTCGCCCTGCGTATTGATGACCTCGGTCGCCGCCGACTTGGTGCCAAGGCCGATCTGCAACCCCGCCGAAACCGTGTTCTGGCTTTCGGCCGCGCCAGGCGTCACCAGGTTCTGATACACCATGTCCTGGAATTGCAGGCGCAACTGGCGAAAACCCGTGGTCGACGAGTTGGCCAGATTGTTGGCGATCGTATCCAGATTCAGTTGCTGCGCGCTCATGCCGCTGGCTGCCGTATACAGAGCTCGAATCATCTTTCTCCTCGCTTTGACCTTTTTCTCGTCTTGGATTCTTCCCTCGTCCTGAGCTAGATTCGCGGCAGGTCTTCCGTGGCAAACTTGTTGAACTCGGTATGGAAGACCGTGAGTGCCCGCTGCATCATCTCCGCCTGGCGCTGCATCATGACCAAATCGAGCGATCCCTCAACCACATCCTGGTTGGCCGATTCAATCGCGCCCTGGTGAACCGAGGCGTCTTTCGCGAGCACTGGCGTAACCCCGGCCGGCGCCACATAGCGGTTGGCGCCCTCCGGAGTCAGCTCGGTACCCGCGGGAAAGGTGTACACACCCACTTGCGCCACCGCGCCGCCCGCCACCGAAACTACCCCATCGGCACCCACCGACACTTCGCCCGGAGGAACCAGAATGGTTTGGCCAGTAGCCGACAGCACCAGCTCGCCCGTCCTGGTCACCAGTTGCCCGGACGGCGCCCGGTGGAAGCCGCCGTCCCGCGTGTAACGGACTCCGTTGGGCGCCTGGACCATGAAGAATCCCTGGCCCTCAATCGCCAGATCGAGCGGATTGCCCGTCTGCTCGAGCGCTCCTTGCGCCATACTGAGCCGGTCGCCGCCCAGCAGACCGTAGTTGTTCACAGTGCCGCCCAGTTGGGAATCGACTGCGTCGGGCCCAAGCAGCGCGGAACGGAAGAACTCCCGCTCGGCGCGATAGCCCGGTGTTTCGGCGTTGGCCAGATTGGCTGCCGCCGTATCCAGGGCCTGGGTGCGCGCTACCAGCCCCGTCATCGCTGCATAGTATCCGCTGTCCATAGGAGAGTCTCCTCAAGCACAAGAGACCTGGTGCAGATGAAGGGCCGAATGGCGGGGAGAGAGATTAGAGGGAAATTATGGAGAGAGAAATGGTTGTGCGAAATGCCAAGCCGGGATCGTGCGCCAATCGATAGTTGCCCATGCTTGGCCTCATGCGCTCCGCCGATGCCAGATGCTGTCGGCCATTGGCTGCTGCCATCCGCCAAACTCCGGCTGTAGCCACTGCGCGACTACATGAGCCCATCGCACACAATCGTCACTTCAAAGCAGGATTCGTCAAAACGGTAGGCGTGATGCACCCGAAACTCCGGCGCCTGCACATGAATCCTGTAGTCCTGGCCCGTGATCACCGCCGGAACCGATAGCCCGCAGTTCGCCGCCAACTCCGGAACCTTGCCCTTCCACGCCCCTGCCAGCATGTTGCAGATCTCGCCCATGCCGTCCTTTACGGTGTCGTCGATCGAGTCAAATTCCGCGCCGGTCATCCTGGCGGCGATCTTCAATGCCGTCGAAGCCCCCGACCGGAAGACGCAGGCCCCGCTCAACATCCCACCAAAACCCACTACCGCAGTAACCGACTCCTTCTCAACGTTGGCCGGAGCTGTGTCCCTCTGGCATTCCACGCCGAGCATCAGCCGAAAAACCTCTTCCACGCTGGCATCCAGATTCCGCGGGTCGGAGACCATCTGCACAGATTCACGCAACGATACCGCCATCGTACGATCCCTTTCCATTGCTCCGCTCCATCGCGTCCGCGCCTGGCCCGCG
>JAJXXG010000303.1 GCA_021781255.1 Acidobacteriota bacterium | reverse complement strand
TTTCGTTGCTGCTTTGCTCAGCCTTGTCTTCGTGATTCTGCTGCAAGGGTGCGGGTTCACGCCCGAGGCGGGCCTCTTTGCTCCTCAAAGTCCGCCCACCGGCGGACCGCCCACCGCAACGAACAGCGGATCAGTCACCATCACGCCGCAGTATGTCGCCATCGCGCCCGGCCAGAAGGTCAAGTTCACGGCAACCGTCAGCGGCGGTGGTGGCACCTTCCTGTGGTTTGTGAACAGCACGGCGGGCGGCAGCGCAACCATTGGCACGGTGGATGGCACAGGGAACTACACCGCCCCGGCGCAGATTACGCAGAGCGAGAACGTCACGGTCAGCGCGGTGCTGGTCTCCTCGCCCAAGCAGAACTACGCCACGGCGGTGGTGTCGATTATCAAGCCCGGTTTTGCATTCTGTCCCGGCGTCACCAAGAATCCCCAGGTTGCGCTCTACAAGATTTACCTGCCCGCCCCCGGCAAGGCTTTTATTGAGTTCGGCAAAACCACCGACTACGGCCTGGAAACATGGAAGGTCGCAGCGCCCACATCCAATGGCGGCGATGTTGAAGTCTTCGTCGCCGGCATGTTGGCCCAGACGCTCTATCACATGCGCGCTCAGGTCACGCTCGACAACGGCGCAACCTATACCGATCCCGATCAAACCTGCACAACGGGCACGCCGCCTGTGACCTCGCCCGCCACCATCTCCACCCCGGGCGGAGGAACGCCGCAACCGGGAATCGAGATGTGGAATACGCTCATCCCGCAGACCCTGGCGCCCGCATTTGCCACCGACCTCCAGGGGAACGTCATCTGGACCTACACCTACCAGGGCACGAGTCAGGATCTGCTGCAGGGGATTCAGCTTCTGCCCAACGGCGATTTCCTGATGGTCATCTCCTATCTGTCGTCGCTGACTGTCGGGCAAATCCCCGGCCTCATCAATGAAGTGCGCGAAATCAACCTGATGGGCGACACCATCCGCTCCGTGACCATGGACGGCTTGAACCAGAAGCTGGCAGCCTCCAACCTGCGCGATGCGCAAGGCAATCTCTACCAGTTGAAGAGCTTCCACCACAGCGTGATTGCGCTGCCTAACGGGCATTGGATCATGCTGGCGAGTTACGCAAAGGACTACACCAATCTGCCCGGGTATGCCGGGACCACCACGGTGACCGGCGATGCAGTCATCGATGTGGATCAGAACTCCAATCCTGTGTGGGTGTGGAACACCTTTGACCATCTCGACATCAACCGTCATCCAATGAACTTCCCGGACTGGACGCACTCGAATGACCTGCTGTATTCGAGCGACGACCATAATCTGCTGCTCTCCTTGCGGCACCAGAACTGGATCATCAAGATTGAGTATCTTGACGGCGCGGGCTCAGGCAAGGTGCTTTGGCATCTGGGCTACCAGGGAGACTTCAAGCTGGTGGGAGCCGTGGACCCCACGGACTGGTTCTATGCGCAGCATGGCATGAGTTACTTCACGCCCAACACCACCGGCGTCTTTCGCATTGGCCTGATGGATAACGGCAATGATCGTGTCTTTCCGCCGCCCACCGGACAGGTGTATTGCAGGCCGTCCGCCACGCCCTCCGCGCAGTGCTACTCGTCGATGCCCGTGCTGCAGTTGAACGAGACGGATATGACGGCAACCATGGTGACGCATTACATGCCGCCGCCCAGCTATTACAGCTTCTTTGGCGGCAACGCGGATCTGCTGCCCAATGGCGACATCCACGTCGATTTCTGTGCGGCCCACAACGGCGCGATCGTGCAGGAAATGGATTCGCAGGCGTCTCACGTCATATGGCAGGGTTCCACGACAGGCGCGGATCAGTTCCACGTGAGCCGCCTGCCCAGCCTCTACCCCGGCGTGCAGTGGTAAGCAAGCGGCCGCAGCTTCCCGCTACTGCAGCCCCCAGATGCGGAACTCGCCGCTGAGGTGCATCAGGCTCATCAGGTAGAGCATGCCGTCGTAGTAGCGGCTCTGCCCGGACGGAATGGGCGCGTTCCACAGCGCCTCGGTGAACTGCTTCGCCCGCGCGCGGTCCGTGGCCGCCAGGCCCGCTACAGCATTCGTGCCGGCAAGCCCGGTCGGATGATCCTCATGCGTGAGGCCCGGCGTGGCGCCCAGCAGCTTGCCGTCCAGCGTGTACACCGGCCCGTAGTCGCTGATGCCCTGCGAAGCAAAGAAGCCCTGGATGCGGTCGCTCAGTTCCTGCTCGGCAGGAGCCTTGCCCCACCACGACCAGTCCACTGACCAGTTGCTCGCCGTGCGCCAGGCGTCATAGCCAAACTCGCTCGATTGCGGGGATCGCGTCGGGTGCGGCGTGCCGTCAAAGTTCGCATAGCTGGGCGCGAGGCCCGTCTTCGGATGCGTGGTCTTCACAAAAAAATCGCGACTCACCTCGGCGGCGCGAGCCCAGAACGCGCGGTCCTCTTTCGGACCCCAGCGCGACCACAACTCGTAGAAAGCCGGCAGATGATACGAGGGGTCGGTGAATGGCTGCGGCATCACCTCCGGCACAAACAGAATCATCGGCGGATCACGATTCACCATCGGTCCCACTGTGTGCGGCCCATACTTGCCCGGCGTCGAGATCACCGCCCGATGCACCATGGCGCTCAGCAGCTTGTCCGCCTCGGCATGGTAGTCATAGATGCCCTTGCCGTCGCCCCAGCGGTTCGATGCAAACAGAAGCGCCATCGCGAAATATGATTCCCCGTCCGGCGCCGCGCCCTCTGAGTTGTGCGTCCCGTCTGTCTTGCACGACCACGCGAAGAACTCATAACTCGGCGCTTTCGGGTCGCTGATGTACATGTACGTTTTGGCCCAGTTCCACAGCGCATCGAATTCGGCCTTCTTGTTCAACTGCACCGTGATCATCATCCCGTAGGACATGCCCTCGGTGCGCACATCGTGGTTGGCCCAGTCGGTCAGGTACATCAGCGGGCCGTTCGCATTGCTGCCCGCCGCAAAGGCAATGGCCTGCGTCTGCGGGTCGCCGTGGAAGAGCTGCTGGTAGGCAGTGTCGATTTTGGCCTGAATGTCGCGGGCGGAGTGGCCGTCTTCCGCAAACAGGTTGCGGTACGTGCCGGTTGCATACGCGCCCGAGCCGTCTTCAGGCGCGGTCTTCGCCAGCGCTCCGGGAGCAGCGGCACAAAGCAACGCCACACTCAGCAGCGCACACATGTTGATTGATTTCTTGAACACGTCCTGGAACAAGTCCTGGAACACGTCTGGGCCTCCGTTGGCGACAAAGATGAAGCGATTTACTTCGCGTTCAGCAGTATCGCGCCCGTTCCCCGGCCAAGGCAAATAGCAGGTGAGTGGCCGCCATTTGTCACAACGTGAGACGGCTCCGGAGGCTGCGGAGAAACTCGCCTCTGGCAAGGTCCCGTGTCAGGACGCGAATTTACTCGTGCCGCAGGTGGCCTGAATCAGCGTGCAGCCTGTACGGCCCTGGAGTTATGGGTGCCTGTGCAGCACGTGCGTGGCGATGTCGGGCCAGAACTCGCGAAAGACGTTCGTGAGGGCATCGCGCCCGATGGCGTAGCCATATTTCTCCGCAAGGTCGCCCACGTTCCGGTCTGAGCTGGGGTAGTAGGAAAGCGAGATGCCCTGGGCGATGCCGCGGCCCAGCACCTCCGACGCGTTGAAGGTGTTGTGCCCGTGGTAGTTCGGCGTGATCAGCACGCGGGAACCGGCATAGATGCCCCGCTTCCACACGCCGCCTTCGCCCTTGGCGAAGTAGCGCTCGTCCTCGTGAAACACCGTCGGCAGGGCAAAGATGACCAGGTAGTTGCCGTCCGTCTTGTCGATAAAGCCGCGCCAGGTGTAGGCCCACAGTCCCTCCGGACCTTTGCCCAGTTGCGGATGCGCATCCGTTCCTTTGGCCAGCAGTGACGTGATACCCACAAAGAGAAAGGACGAATAATCAAAGCTGTTCTGCCCCGCCAGCTTGAATGCCTCCCTGGGCGTGGGTGGCGGCGGAATGGCTCCCGCGCTGACCGCGCGGTAGTTGGGCATGAAGCCGAGAATGCGCTTGGGTTGCTGCTTCGACGCCGGAACCGCGGGGTTCTGCAGCGCAGGGGAGCCCGGTAAAGCTGCCGGGCCGGACTGGACCTCAGCCATGGGCGCATTGGTTGCGAGAACCTGCGCGCCGGGAGCATCCGGCAGAAAAGACGAATCATTCTCTCGCTGGGCAAGCGCAGATGTGGTCGTCAGGATGAGTACGAAAGTAAGGAAAAGACGCAAAATGCCTCCATAAAGTATGGTGCAGCCACGGGACACACTCACCCGCAAAAATGTCTGGAGCGGACTGGCCTTTCCCTGACCCATGCGTGCGTTGCCGCGCGCCCCTGGTGGGGTGCCTGGAAGATGCCGGTAGCTTTCTATTAGACGAAAAAGAGCGCAAGCGGATGCAGACAAACCATAAGCTGTTCGATGCGCGGAAGATAATGTCTGGTTGGTCCTGGCGCGCACACATGCGAAGGCCCTCCGGCGAGTGGCCGGAGGGCCTTCAATCAACTGCTTACAGCAACCAGCCTACGCCGTTACAGTCCGCGCAGGTTTGGATCCCCACAGCCCGTAGTAGGCAATGAAGAGATAGCAGAGGATGGGAATCACAAAGGCGCGCTGAATCCCCATCTTGTCGGCAGCCACGCCAATTAGAAAGGGAATCACCGCTCCGCCGACAACCGCCGTCATGATGAGCCCCGAGCCTTTGCTCGTCATCGGGCCCAGACCCGCGATGCCGAGCGCAAAGATGTTGGGGAACATGATGGAGTTGAAGAAGCCGCACAGCACCAGCGTCCAAATGGCCACCTGGCCGCTGCTGCCCATGGAGACAGCCAGCAGAAGCGCCGCAGCAAAGCCAAAGCCGCCCAGCAGTTTCCCGGACTTGATCTTCGTCAGCACCCACGACCCGAGCAAGCGGCCCACCAGCGCTCCGGCCCAGTAGAGCGACACCAGGAAGGAAGCCGTCTTCGCGCTGTCCACGCCCTGCGTCTTGAAGTAGTTCACGGCAATCGAAGCCAGACCCACTTCCACGCCCACGTACAGAAAGATGCCCACCGCGCCGAGAACCGTGTGCCGATAGCTCCAGATGCTCCGGCTCAGCACGGCATCGCCCTCTTTTCCCGGCCGGAACTCCTGCGTGTGCGCAATGTGGGGCAGGTGCATGAAGGTGACGGCAATGCCAAGAATCAGCAGCCCGGCCGCAATGGCGATGTAGGGACCGCGCACCGTGTTGGCAATGGCTGCCTTCGAGGCCATTGCCGCAGGATCGGTCAGGATGAACGCCCCCGCCACCAGCGGAGCGATCGCGCCGCCCAGCGAGTTCAGCGCCTGCGCCAGCGTCAGGCGAACAGGCGCGCTGTGCTCCGGCCCCAGAATCGCCACATACGGATTGGCCGCCGTCTGCAGTGCCGTCACGCCCGCGCCCACCACAAACACCGCGGTCAGGAACAGCGGAAAACTCACCAGCTTGGCCGCGGGCACAAACAGCAGGCAACCCACCACCTGAATGAACAGCGAAACCACCATCGTCCGCTTGTAGCCAATCGACTCAATCAGCTTCGATGTTGGCGATGAGAACACAAAGTAGGCCAGAAAGAACGCCGACTCGGCTAGCATGGCCCATGCATATTCCAGATCGAAAATTGACCTGAGGTGCGGCACCAGGGCCATGTTCAGGTTGGTGATGAACCCGAAGATGAAAAACAGCACGGCGACGGTGATGAACGGTCCGGTGTAGTTGGGCGATGCCTGCGCTGCTGGCGGTGTGGATCGAG
>JAJXXG010000563.1 GCA_021781255.1 Acidobacteriota bacterium | reverse complement strand
GTCCGTTCGTGAGGCCCACGACGGACTTGAAGATCCACGCGCGCTCATGCATGTCCGCCTGCAGCCCGACCCAGTCGAGCATCGGCCAGCCGGGACTGACGGTGACGATCAGTTTACGGCCCGGCTGCGTTGCCTCATAGGATGCCAGTTCGCTTAGCTGACTCAGCGACATCTCCAGGCGCTCGGCGGCGCCATAGAAGCCAGTGTCATCGCCAACAATGCGCAACTCGGAGTTGATCTTGTCGAAACTGGCCAGCAGCGCATTGCCGTCAACGGAGGAGCCCGATGCGATTTTAAGGCCGGTGTCGGCGAGCACGGCAATCGACGTGGGGTGCGCGAGCTGGCCATTATCTTGCTTGAGAAATTCGCCGAGCTGCTCGCGCTCTCTTGCGACGGTATTGAATGTTGAGTTGATGTTGTCGATGACGACCACGACATGGACCGGGCTGGCAGACGAGGCCGCCGAGTCCACGGCACGAAAGCCGAGCAACTTGATCGGCTGCTTGTTATCGAGCAGGGTAAAGTCCTGGGCCTGCATGCCGCGGACATGATGGCCCTGTTTGTCCGTCACCGCAACGTCGATGGTGATGCGGCGGGCTGCTTCAGCGGGGCCGCCGCTGGCCGGAATGCCTTGGAGCGCCTGCGCCGCCGCTGGGCCGGTGGGTGCAAGGAGCACAAGCCCTGACGCCAGGGCAAAGGCCATGGCAGACAGTTGGAGTGGGTTGTGAAGTGGCTTCATACGAATTCCCCCCTGTGGTTGAAGGTTGCGTGCAGTGCGGGCCGGGACGAGGGCCTGGCTAAAGGAAGCCATCGCTGGGCCCGCGCGATCTTCTCTTTTGTTTCGCTAATTTTCCTATCCTTCGCCAGCCTGCCCTGCTACAATCCGAACGAAATCCAATCCAGGCCGCCGCGTGTTTTTGTCTCTCAACCGGGAGCCGCGCCCGGCGAGCAAATTTGAGGAGTATCCCCCCATGGCCATCGCCGATGACCGCGCTAAAGCAGTAGAACTGGCCCTTTCGCAGATCGAAAAACAATTTGGGAAAGGGTCCATTGTGCGGCTCGGGTCAAAGGAAGCCTTGCTGCCGATTGCGGTGATTTCCACCGGCTCCATCAGCTTTGATGCAGCGCTGGGGGTGGGTGGCATTCCGCGCGGCCGCGTAACTGAGGTGTACGGGCCGGAGTCTTCGGGTAAGACGACGATTACGTTGCAGATTATTGCGGAGGCCCAGCGGATGGGCGGGCTGGCGGCCTTTGTGGATGCGGAGCACGCGCTGGACCCCGGCTATGCCAAGAAGCTGGGCGTGGATGTGGATAACCTGCTGGTTTCACAGCCGGATAGCGGCGAGCAGGCCCTGGAGATCACGGAGGCGCTGGTGCGCTCCGGGGCGATTGACGTGCTGGTGGTGGACTCAGTGGCGGCGCTGGTGCCGAAGGCGGAGCTGGACGGCGAGATGGGCGAATCCCACATGGGCCTGCAGGCGCGGCTGATGTCGCAGGCGCTGCGCAAGCTGACAGGCACGGTCTCCAAGTCGCGGACCGCGCTGATTTTCATCAACCAGATACGCGAAAAGATTGGCGTGATGTTCGGTAATCCGGAAACGACGACGGGCGGAAGGGCGCTGAAGTTCTACTCGTCGGTGCGGGTGGATATCCGGCGGATTGCGGCCGTGAAGGAAGGCGACACGGTGGTGGGTTCGCGGACCAAGGTGAAGATTGTCAAGAACAAGGTGGCGGCGCCGTTCCGCGAGGCGGAGTTCGACATTCTGTATGGCGAAGGTATCAGCCGCGAGGGCGATGTGCTGGACCTGGCCGTGGCGAACAACATCGTGGAGAAGTCGGGGGCGTGGTACAGCTATGCGGGCGAGCGCATCGGGCAGGGCCGGGAGAATACCCGCGGCTTCCTGAAGGAGAACAAGGATATGTTCGCGCGCATGGATGGCGAGGTGCGGAAGAAGCTGAACATCGGCGTCGCCAAGGCAGAGGTTCCCGAGGCGCCGGCGGGCGGCGCGGCGGAGGCCAAGGAAGCGGTGCGGGCGCGGCGCGTGTAGAGCGGGATTTAGAGCGGAGACGAGGCGGCCGATGATTTGGCCGCCTTTTCTGTTTTGCGGCGAGCGGCGCTGCTAGAATCCTTTTTGAGTTGCTTTGATGAGCGTAAAAGCCCTTTATCCCGGTACGTTTGACCCGCCGACGAATGGTCACCTTGACCTGATTCAGCGCGGGTCGAAGCTGTTTGAGCATCTGACGGTGGCGATTCTGAAGAATCCGGTGAAGAATCCGCTGTTTACGGTGGAGGAGCGCGTGGAGATGCTGCGGGAGTCGACGAGCGCGCTGGGGAATGTGAGCGTGGCGACGTTTGACGGGCTGATGGTGGACTTTGCGCGGCGGCAGGGAGCGACGGCGGTGCTGCGCGGGATTCGCGCGATCAGCGACTATGAGCACGAGTTCCAGATGGCGCTGATGAACCGGCGGCTGGCTCCGGAGATTGAGACGGTGTTTCTGCAGCCGGCGGGACGCTACTCGTTTGTGAGCTCGCGGATGGTGAAGGAAGTGTTCAGCTTTGGCGGGGACGTGACGGGACTGGTGCCGCCGAACGTGATCAAACGGCTGCGCGGGCGGATTAGCGCCAGTTAAGTGTTATATTTTTCATCTATTTATACTTTTGCTATGCGAGGTCGCTGTGCATGGGCGTAATTTTCTGCAAGCATTCTGTGGAAAACTGCAAATAATTTTTGCCGGGGGGGGAGGGGGGAGTTTCCAGCCTCTAGCTTCTAGCTGCCAGCTCTTAGCCGGGGTGGTGACTGGACGGAATCCGGTACGGAGCGGGAGCGGAGGTGTGGTTTCACCTGCCGCAATTTCATTGTGCGGGATTGAGGGGAAATTATGTGCAAATTAGGCGGAGGATTTTTGGGGGGTGGCTGGGAGGGTTGCGGTTTCCCACCCGCCGATCCCGCGTGCCCAAATGCGAGGCATCCCCACCCCACGGACGAAGACCTGTCCGTGGGGACCCCGGCACCCGGGGCAACCATCCTTTGTGGGAAAACTCGCCTGACTTCCTACGGCAGTCGGACCACCCGCCTCCGTCACCTGATCGCCGCCCATGTCCACAAGATAACGCTTTGGCAGCGTGAAGTTTGTTTCTTTTGTTCTGGGGTAGGTTCGTGGTCACCCACCCATGTCGTCCGCTGGCGCGAACGGCATGGATGGGGCACCCGGCAAGGCCGCCCCGAAAGGCGGCCTGCGGTAACTGAATGCGCTAACTCATGCTCTGGCTTGGGCACTTTCCAACAGTTCAAAATCCTTGGCCAAGAGGTTGACGGTTCCCCCAGGCGGGATCAGGCTGATACTGAAGTGCAGGTGCTGCTCAAGCCCCCGATTGCCTTGGATGACATCGAACGGCTGCGGCTCAGAGACGGCCCTCTTCCAGTCCGAGGACTCGTAACATTCCGCTGCTGAGATGTCGTCAGCACACATGGATTTGGCTTCAAGGAAAACATCCGCAGAAAAATACGCGCATTCCTTGAAGATCATCTCAGCCTGGGTTAGAGCGCCGCCTTCCCCGATGAGTTCCAGGGACAGCTTTACCCTGTCCTCGCCGTCTGACTTATAGAAGCAGAGGCCTATCAATTTCGAATCGTGCCACCGCAAGCTGTTGAATCGCTCTATGGTCGTCATAGACTGAACACTCATTTTGATCTCCTTATGGCACTGGGATGAGGTTTCGCGGGCGGGAAGAGCCGCGTTGCCTCACTGATAATCCAATAGATGATGACTCCCGCCGAGACCCCGCCTGCTGTCCGTTTTAGATTCTGCTGTTCTTCAGGTGTCAGTGGACGACCTGGCTGACGTGGCCTATTCTTGGTCCAATCCCAATCGTGCGCGTGCGGATCGCCTGCGCCATGGTCATGGCCACGATCAATGTCCTTCACTGCCTTTCCATCCGGGCCAAACGTTCGCTCGGTACTGCCGCCCTTGCCGTCCGGGATCGTCACAGTTGAATCCGGCGGCTGCCCTTGCACGGGAGTTCGACCTGGCGGCGGTGGCGGCTGGTTCTGAGCTAGCAGAGTGTTATCAGCGGGTTGAGTATCCTGCGTTTGAGTGTTCTGCTGTTGGGCCGCTGGATTTTGGATCTGGTGTAACGTGTTCCAGTTGTTGTTGGAATTGTTGGAGCTCCAGGGATTGCAGCCCCAGTCGTTCGCATTGCAGTGCCCATCCGCATCTACGCGCGTGAGCGGATTGTTTCTCACATAGGCATAGAGGTTGAGGCTCTGGGGGTCGGTGAAGACGGCGTAGGGTACGGGCGTTTCCTTGGCGCTCCAGTCCGGGGACATAAAGCGGCCCATGGCACTGCTGTAGTAGCGTGCCAGGAAATAGTCGTTGCCGGATTCGGCGTCGCGTTCTTTCTGCGTGAAGTGGTGTTCGGTTGCGTCGTCGTTGGTGGCGAGCGCGTTGGCCGTCTGCGCGCAGGGGAGGCTGGTGGGGTTGCCCAGGTCGTTGCCGAAGGGCAGCCCCGTGCAGCTCTCGTCCACCTGGCCGGCGGCGTTGGCCTGCACCCGCTTCGTTCCCAGGGGATCGGAAAGCGCAAAGTGAATCCCCTTGGCGTCGTAGGTTGCCACAAGCTTGCCGCCCGCCCAGATGTTCGAGTGCTGCCACGCGCCCGTGCCGTCCAGCTCCGTCACCTGATCGCCGCCCATGTCCACAAGATAACGCCTGGTGAGCGGGATGTTTGTGTATTTTGTTCCGGGGTGGGTTCCTGGATTCCCACCCATGTCGCCCGCCTGCGGCGGACGCCATGGATGGGGCACCCGGCTACTGCTGGGGACCTAGGTCCGAGCTTCTGTTACCTGCCGAGGAAGGATTCCAGGGTGGAGATCTCGTGGTCGGCGCGATCCATGTATTCCTTTGCGGATTGCAGGTCGTTTTGATCAAGAGAGCGGTTTGCCTCGGTGAGGTCGGCGTTCATCCGGCTCATGGAGGCGAGGATGTCTCCTCGAATATCAAGACCCTGAGCCTGCTGCTGGCTGCGAATCTGCTGGACGCCGCTTTGTGCCGCATCGGCTCGCGCACCGAGATTCATGAGGCGATTGCGGGCCTGTCGAATTTCCTGAGGCGAAGGACCGACGGGCGGTGTGGCGCCTCCGGGTTGCGATGGAGCGGGCATGGCCGCCTGCGGCTGCGGGTACGATGCCAAGGGTGGTTGATGGCGCGTGTAGGCGGGGCGCGGCGAGGCGCCGGACGCGGGCTGCGGCTGGCCGGCGGGCGCGGCGGTGGCGTTGGGAGCGGGCGTTGCGGCCGGCGTGCCGGCGGGATTGGGCTGCTGGGCCGCATCGGGTGAGGTGCTGGCTGGCTGCGTCGTGCTGACCGGGGCGGGCATTGCCGCGGAGGCCTGCGTATCCTGCGCCGCAGATGCGGGCTTGGAGCCGGCATGGGTTGCGAAGACGCGCGGCAGCACGGTGGCGACCGCTACGAGGGCGAGGATGGCCGCCAGGGCACCCATCGCGATCCACAGTCCGCGGCGGCTTTTGCCGGTGCTTTGGCTTGCGGGTGCGGGCGGCAAAGAGACGGGAGCGAACCCCGGGGATTGCGCCGGGGGCTGGGTTGCGGCGAAGGGCGGCGGAGCCCCGGGAGCGAATCCGAATTCTGGTGTTTGCACGGGGGCTTGAGGCGCGGGCTGCGCAGTGAGCTGCTCGCGGAGGGCCTTGAGCGCATTGCGGAACTCATCGGCGGTCTGGAAACGCGCTTCGGGCTGCTTTTCCATGGCGCGCAGGACGATGGCGTTCAACTGAGGCGGCAGCGTGGGGTTGA
>JAJXXG010000949.1 GCA_021781255.1 Acidobacteriota bacterium | reverse complement strand
GCCATGCCCGCCCTCCGTATAGACATGCAACTCAGCAGGAACCTTGGCATTCTTCAGCGCCATGAAGTAGACCACGGCATTTTCCACATGTACCGGATCGTTTTCGGCTTGTAGGAGGAATGTGGGCGGCGTGTCAGCCGTCGGCTGGATATCCGGATTCAACACGAAGTTCTGATCGGCCAAAGCAAGATAGCCGGGATAAATGACAACGGCGAAGTCGGGCCGGCAACTCAGTTTGTCCGCGTCGTCAACCGGACTATAGAGGCGCTGCGCATAATGGGTGCTGATTGCGGCAGCCAGGTGGCCGCCCGCCGAGAAGCCGAGTACGCCAATCCGGTGAGGATCAATGTGCCACTCGGATGCGTGCTCCCGCGCGAGGCTGAGCGCGCGCTGTGCATCCTGGAGAGCAGCGGAAGACTTCGGGTAGGGACCCGTGTCGGGCACGCGGTACTTGACCAACAGGCAAGTGATTCCCGCGGAGTTGAGCCAGTCACAGACCTCTGTGCCTTCCAAATCAATAGCCAGAATCCTGTAGCCACCGCCGGGGAAAACGACGATCGCCGCACCTGTGTTGTGCCCCGTAGGTTTGTAAACAGTGAGAGTTGGCTTACTGACATTCCCCAGACGGATGAGGGGGCGACCTGCAATCAGGTTGTCCTTTGGCGTGGTCATATCCCCCTCAGGGGGCAGGCTGGCAGCTCCCGGTGCGGCACCTTGCCACAGAGCCAATGTGAGGTGGCCGGGAGCAGGTTGCCATGCAGGCTGTTGTGCGGCTATGCCAGTCGAAGACAGCACAAGAAGTGCACCGAGAGAGAGCACGCATCGATTCACGGGCGAAAGCCTCACCAGGAGAACTGCGAACCGATCATTGCACGCGATGTCCAGCGAAGGCAAGTGCACGCGGGCGCGACCGCGTGTGCTTTGGGAAGGTCTCTGTCAGGGCCGAGCGTTTGCGGGAATCAGCAGCGTAAGCTTCTGCGGAGCAACTTCGATGCGAGCGGGAATCGTACCGAGTACTTCGCCATCCGCTTCTACATAAATCGGAGCGTCTGACCCATTGCGATGATGACATGTGACAGAAGCGGCATCGAGGATCTCAACAGCTCCGGTGAACGTATGCTGTCCGGTGAGAACCGCAAGGAGAAACCGCAGGTAGCGATAGCGACTGCGCGTTTTGAAGGCGAGCAACCGCAGGGTACCGTTATGCAGGGTAGCCCCGGGCGCCAACTGTCCCAGCACGCCGCCAAAGGAGCGAACCCGCACGGCCAGCAGTTGCGACACCTCCTCCACGCGCTCGGTTGTGTCGGACTCCAGCGCAAAGATGGCTTTGAAAAGCGGAAAGGGATTGGTGAGCCAAACCCGCGCAGCCTCTACCAGGTACAGCGCATAACCAAGGCGCCGCTTGAGCCCGGCGTCAAGCCTGGACATCAGCAGCGCATCAGCACCGATGCCGGCCGCCACGATGAAATATCGCGCGTTTTGAACGCCCGCCTTATCCACAAAGTGAATGCGCCCCACGGGCACCTGCGTCGGGGTAGCAGCGAGGAGGGCGCGCAGAGCTTTCAACGGCGATCTGCCCAGCCCAAGATCCTGTGCGAGGGCGTTGGCCGTACCCATCGGGATGACCCCAAGAGCAATTTGCGTCCCCACCATGCACTGCATGACCTCATGTACCGTGCCATCTCCACCGCAAGCAAATACCGCGTCGCAACCGAGCCGGATCGCGTCCTCTGCATGTCTGGCTGCACTGCCGGGCGAGTCCGTCTCCAAGGCATGCACCTGTATGCCTTCATCAGCAAGAGCAGCGAAGACCTGCTGCATATCCGAAGCGCGTCTCAAGGAATGTTGCCCCGATGCCGGATTGTAGATCACGGCAACGTTCCGCATGACGCGCGAGTGCCCGTGAGCGGACATTTTCCCGCTGGCAGACTCGGATGCATCCTCCCATGCGACA
The DNA here is from genome assembly GCA_021781255.1 of Acidobacteriota bacterium. The sequence continues at coordinate 3,853 of JAJXXG010000949.1, read as the reverse complement.
GCGAACACTCCACCATGTCCCGAAGACTCCGTTCCGGAGACGGATGGCTGGATTGAAGTGCTTTCAATCCTCGGCACACTGCACATTTTCGTCATTGCGGGTTACTCTTCAGTAACCAGTAGCGAAATCCATCCACAATAGCGATCAACGCGGCCTGATTCATATCGCTGCTCACGCCGGCCGTGGTCCATGGCTCGTGGCCATCGGCGTGAAAGCTTATGGTGACTCGAACATGCGCGGCGGAGTCATGAGCCGAAACGTCGATGGCCGTAACGCTGAATGTGCCGAGGCGCATCTGCGCCAGCGCCGGGTACCACTTCTCCAGTTCGCGGCGCAGCGCCTTGGTCAGTGCATCCACCGGGCCAGCCCCTTCCGCCCGTGTGGTGGTCACAGTCGAGTCGCCGATGGAAAGTGTAATGAAGGCTTGCACGAAACGTTGTCCGGCCTCGTCCGATTCGTCGAAGACCCTCCAGCTCTTGACGGTAAAAAAGCTGGGCAATGTTTGTAGCGCCTGCATGCACGCGAGTTTGAACGAGACCTCACTCGAAGTGAAGCCGCCGCCCTCGATCATTGCCTGATTCGCATCCATCAGCGATTGCGCCTGGGCAGCATTGAGCGGTATCCCCAGCGCCTCAGACAAAAGCACAACATTTGTCTTGCCTGATTGTCCGTTCACTCCAATGGTGGGATTAGCCCCAACTCTAACGGGATCACACCAGAGATAAGCTCCAGGATTCCTGCGCTCGCTGCTGCCGTGCATGCCAGCCCATGTACCAAACGCGCCAGGACCTACGATGGGCGCGCCGTGCGGCACATCCAAACCAAAATCCGCATAAGCGGATTGAGCGAGGCTTGTAAGACCTGCAAGCGCGCTTTCGGGCACAAACTCCGCTTCGCCGCGCACCTGCAAGCTTCCAATTACCGTGGTCAGATTCACGTTGCCGCAGCGCTCGCCTGTTCCCAACAGCGTTCCCTGCACCTGAACTGCGCCCGCAAGTATGGCCGCGCGGGAATTGGCAATTCCAAGGCCGCGGTCGGTATGCCCATGGAATCCAAAGTGAGCCTGCGGAAATTCGCCAGTCAGGCCGCGGATAAGGTTGCCCACCTCTTCCGGATTGGCTCCCCCCGTGGTGTCACACACAACAATGCGGCTCACATTGAGCCGCACGCACTGCTCAGTAATCTGCCTGAAGTACTCCTGGCTGCGCCTGCTCGAATCCTCGTCGCATTCCCGGCCGTTCTCACAGCGGCCGCAGTTGGCGTCCAACGCATGCTCCAGATCAACAAGCACCTCAAACCCGCTTTGGTGGAGGAAGTCAATCGTTTCATAAGCCATGAGAAGGTTTTCTTCCGGTGTCGTCTCCAATGACTTCGCCACATCCAAAAGGCGAGACTTCACCACGACAACAGCGACCGAAACACGCTCCTTATGGCGCACGATGAATTGCACGTCTGGCCAGTCCTGAACCCTGGTGCCGCGCCCGCGCGAGCGCCCAAAAAGCGCCAGCTTCATTGTGCCCGTATCTGCGGATGAGAGCGCGTGCGTCAGATCAGCAACAAACTGATTCGCGCCCGCAAAGCCAATCTCCGCATAGTGAATCCCGAATGCTGCCATGCGCTGCAGAAGTCCCACAGCGTTCGGTACGGAAATCTGCAGATTAGGCTGCTGCAAGCCATCGCGAAGGCTTGTATCGAAAAGCTCAATCTTCCTCGTACTATCTTGCATCAACTTCTACAACTCCCGGGCGCAACAGCCAAATTACAACGAAGGAACGCTTCATTGGGTCTCTATCCTTCCATCATATCGTCTTTCCAGCTTTTGGCGGCTGCAAAGGGTATTTGCGAGGTTTACACGCCTGGAGAGGCGCTCGTAAACGATGCATCGCGTGGCCCAAGGCGACCAGCCAAGCCCCGCGCCACAATTTGCGGAAGCTTTTCGCACTATCAATGCCCGCGCAGCGCATCCTAGCACCCAATGGACGCTGATACCGTCAAAGGTGGTATATTCGCCGAGTTTGACCGGGAGATGGGATGGCAGAGGACTTAGGACCAGAAAACGTGCTGATTTCAAAACTCGACCTGAACTCCCCGCGCGCCACGGCCAACCGCAGTTCCCTTCTCGCTCTCCAGCAGCAATTGCGCGAGGAAGAGGAGTCGATCCGGCGCGGTGGTGGAACCAATGCGGCAGAAGCGCAACATGCCAAGGGGCGGCTGACAGTGCGCGAACGGCTGAAGATCCTGCTCGACAGAGACTGCGAATTCCTTGAACTGGGCCTATGGGCTGCTCATGGCATGTATAGCGAATATGGCGGCGCGCCTGGCGCGGGCGTCATCACCGGGCTAGGCCGTGTGTGCGGACGGTTATGCATGATTATCGCCAATGACGCGACCGTTAAGGCCGGTGCTTTCTTTCCCATGACCGCCAAAAAGGTATTGCGTGCGCAGACCATTGCACTCGACAACCGGATTCCCACTCTCTATCTGGTCGACTCTGCGGGCGTCTTCTTGCCCCTGCAGGAGGACGTCTTTCCGGACTCGGATGATTTTGGCCGTGTTTTTCGCAACAACGCCGTCATGAGCTCGCTTGGAATACCACAGATCACGGCCATTATGGGTATGTGCGTCGCCGGTGGGGCTTATCTGCCCGTCATGACGGACACTGTGCTGATGACAGAGGGTTCGGGACTCTTCCTTGCCGGTCCATCACTTGTACAGGCGGCGATCGGGCAACGGACGGAACCCGAGGAACTCGGCGGCGCAACGATGCATGCTGAAGTCTCAGGAACCGTTGACTTCAAAGAACCGGATGACGCACATTGCATCGCACGCATGCGCTCCCTGGTGGACAAAATGGGCGCCCGTCACGGAATGGCAAGCAGGCCCGCTCCCTTCTCTTTCATTTCGTACGATCCCGCGAAAGATGCGCCGCAATACCCTTCCGAGGATCTTTACAGCTTGGTGGATCCTGAACCCGGTGCGACGAATACGTATGAAATGCGGGAGATCATCGCGCGCTTGGTGGACCGCAGCGAGTTTGATGAATACAAAGAAGACTTTGGGCGCACCGTGCTCTGCGGCTACGCCCGCATTGGTGGTCATGCAGTCGGCATCGTTGCCAACCAGAAAACCAACCAGATGCAGACCGTGGCCATGGGCCCCTCGGCTGGCGCCAAACGTATCGAAGTCGGCGGCGTGATTTACACCGAGGGCGCACAGAAGGCCGCGCGGTTCATCATGGACTGCAATCAACAACTCGTTCCCCTGGTCTTCCTGCACGATGTAAACGGGTTCATGGTTGGCAAGGATGCCGAATGGTCTGGAATTATTCGAGCGGGCGCCAAGATGGTTTCGGCGGTCAGCACCAGCGTTGTGCCCAAGATCACTGTCATCGTGGGCGGCAGCTTTGGTGCGGGCCACTATGCGATGTGCGGTAAAGCTTATGACCCGCGCTTCATCTTTGCATGGCCTACAGCGCGCTATGCCGTCATGAGCGGAGCTTCCGCGGCGAATACTCTGGCAGAAGTGAGAGCAAAGCAGATGGAACGCGGCGGCAAAGCGCCAACCGCCGCGGAAAAAGAGGCGCTCCGAAGCGAAATCCGTGCGACCTACGACGCGCAAGCCGACCCTCGCTATGGAGCCGCACGGCTGTGGATTGATGCGATCCTCGATCCGTCAAAAACTCGCGATGTCTTGATCAAGGCTTTAGAAGCCTGCACTTTGAATCCTGAGGTCCCGCGCTTCAATCCAGGTGTGTTGCAGACATGACCAGCCGGAGACATTCAGTGGTCCGACATAGAGGCACGAATTCATTTGACCGAGGCGGTATTGCAGTCAGGCACTCATGTTTTGAAGG
>JAJXXG010000932.1 GCA_021781255.1 Acidobacteriota bacterium | reverse complement strand
TTTCGATCTTCGATTACCCTGAGCTTTTTGTTCGCTGGTTTCAGTGGGGCGTCTTCCAGCCCGTCATGCGTGCCCATGGCGAGCGCATGCACAACGAGGTCTGGTCCTATGGCAGCCAGGCCGAGCCCATCCTCGAAAAATATCTTCGCCTGCGTTACACGCTTATGCCTTACATTTACTCGCTCGGCTACCACGCCTATCAGACCGGCGCTCCCTACATGCGCGCGCTCTTCATGGACTTCCCCGATGACCCCAAGGTGGCGAATCTGAGCGACGAATATATGTTCGGTCCTGCATTCCTCGTCGCACCTGTCACGCAGCAGGGCGCCACCAGCCGAAGCGTCTATCTGCCTGCCGGCTGCGACTGGTTCAACTACTGGACCAACCAGCGCTTCACCGGCGGCCAGACCATAACGGTCGCCGCGCCAATCAACACGATTCCGCTTTTTGTCCGCGCCGGTTCCATCGTGCCTCTCGGCTCCACCATCCTCAGTGCGCAACAGCACCAGGACATCACCTCAGTCCGCGTATATCCCGGAGCAAACGCCAGCTTCACGCTCTTCTCTGACGACGGCGCCACTTATGACTATGAGAAGGGAAAGGACGCCGTCACTCACCTTCAATGGGACCAGGCCGCCCATCGCTTCACCCACACCGGCGCCGCAGCTTGGAGCGCCTCGGATGCAACCATTGTGCACATCATTCATCCGTCCGACTCGAATTAACTGCCTGCACACTCCGTCCGGCCCGCGCATCCGCTGGCCGAACGGAACATCATGACGCAATCATCTCTTTATTGGGGGTGCATCCAGCTCTGCGCGCAATTGGGCAAACTCGTGCTTCTTGTAGGGCTCTGCATTGCCCTTGGTAAACACAGTCCTCACCTGCTCGATATCACTTCGCGCAACGCGATAATTACCCTTCCGAAAGGCAATCTGCGCCTCTTGCAGCATCACCTCCGCACCAATGTCGGGGTCTCCCACAAGCTGCGCAACCGCCGGAACGTTCACCTGCTTCAGCAGGGCGTCAGCCCGTTGCAGCCGGTTTAGCCTGATGAGGCATGAAGCCGTTGTCATCGCAGCTCCGCCCGTCAGTCCCGCCTTCGCTCCAAAAGCCTTCAGTGACGCTGCATAAGCTTTCTGTGCGTTCCCCAGCCCTGCTGAAAGCTGTCCGCCGCGGCACTGTGCCAGAGCCGCATCAGAGAGTGTAGCCACCGCGAATAACGACAGCGGGCCATGCTTGTGCACTGCCAGTGCATGCACCTTCAGGTCATCGCGTGTAGAATCGTTCCAAAGCCCAAGGCTTCCCTCTGACTGTGCCCGCGTCGTCAGCACCTGCATCGTCAACTCGTGATCCTCGCCAAGCAGCGCTACAAATTTCGGATAAATGGCCGTCGTCTCTTCAACTGCTTCCTTGTTCTTGTTTTCGATCATGTAGGCCTGCGCCAGATTCAGCCGCACACGCAAAACACTTGGACTATCCGCGCCGGAAAGTGCGGTGAATGAACGAATCAACTGATGGAACAACTGTTCGGCGTGCGCGCCATCCCCCATGCGGATATAGCAGAACGCCAGTCTCTGCTGCATGTTCAGCCGCGCCTGTGGATCAAACTGCGGAAGTGCATTCGAACGCTCCACCGCATCCTGAAAATTCGCCGCGGCTGCATGTGCATGATTCCCGATCAGCGCAATCATGCCCCTCGCCGAGTCGTCCCACACCGCCACCTCTGGCCTTGGCCTCTTCAGCCGCGCAATCATCGTTTCCTGCTTGGCAAGAATTGTCTTCGCCAGGGGCAGTGTTCCGCTCTCATAGCTCCTCGCCTCCATCGACGCCCGTTGCAGCTCCACCACAATCGCATCCTGTGAGGCAGGCCCGTCTGCGCTCCGATAGAGCATCGCGGCATGCTCATACTCCTTGCGCGCATCCGGATAATCCGTGCGCGCGTCCAGCGCTTCGGCAATCGACTGGTGCAGATGCCCGGCAATCAGCGGCTCATACCTAAACTGCCTGTCTATCTGCGGAGAAGCCTGCTTCATCACTCCAATAAAGGACTCGTCCGCCTTCCCGCCGGCAAAGGGATTGCCGCGCCCAAGCAGATCCTGAGCCAGAAATCGATTGATGGTCGTTGCAATGTTCGTCTCGCGCGCCGCTCTGTCCCGCTCATTCACCGCTCTGCGATAGAGAGCGATGCTGACGCCCATCCCCAGCAGCAGCAATGCCGTCGCAGCCAGCATCCAGGGCCGGCGCGCATGCGCCTCGGCCAGCTTCTTCTCCGCCACCCGCGCGCGCTCGTGCGCCGTTTCCAGTTCGTTCCGCTGGATACGGCGCTGCTCCAGCATATTCAACCGCTCATAGAGCTCGTTTGCGCTTGTCAGCCGCCTCGCCGGATCTCCGTACGCAGCCGCCGCAATGTCTTCGCGCAGCAGCGGGTCCTCTACGTCGTCTTCCCAGCCCGGCACAACAGGCTTCTTAAAATCGCCAATCACCAGCTGGTACAGCAGAACTCCCAGCGCATAGATATCTGACCCCGTGCTGGGCGATTGCCCTGCAAGCACCTCCGGCGCAAGATACATCAGCGTTCCGGTAATCGGCTGGTCCTCCTGACGAACCGTATGCGTAAAGCCCAGATTCGTGATGCCAAGCTTTGCCAGCCGAACCGGATCATGCAAGGAGGCGCTGCCAAAATCTGCAATCTTGATTTGCCATCCTCCGCTCGCGCCTTTCTCCACCAGGATGTTCGCCGGCTTTAGATCCTTGTGCAGCACGCCTACGGAGTGCGCCGCGGCAACCGTCTGCACAATCTCCATCATCAGCTTCAGCCGCTCCTCCAGAGGCAGCCCGCCTGCTTCCATCTGCGTTGTCGCCCACTCCCCAAACTGAATCCCCACATACTCGCTCTCCAGAAAGAATGGCGGTGTGGTCAGGTTCCACTCCAGAATGCGCACAAACTCCGGCCGCTCGCCCAGGGACTCCTTCAGGAACCGCGAAACCGTAATCTCGCGCTTCAGCGCCTTCAGCCGCACGCTGTCTGCCGCAAACTTGAAAACCCGCTGTTCCCTCGTCTTGGGGTTGCGTGCCAGCCACACCTCGCTGGACCCGGCGCTGCTCATCGCCCGCTCCAGCCTCCACATCTCGCGACCCGGCACCATATCACCAGTCCGCAGGCCCAGCTCCTGCCCGCCCGGCGCAGCCACCACTTTGCAATGCACCGGAACAGCAAGCCGATACCCTGTACGCGGCACCGTCACAATCACTGAGTGGTCTTCCGCGCCGATCGCCTTCCGCAACTTTGACACGGCCGTGGCCAGCGAACCATCCACCACCATCACGTCCGGCCAGATGGCCTCCAGCAGCTCATCCTTGGTCACCACTTCCCCGGCATGGATCAGCAACTGCAACAGCAGCTCCAGCGGCTTCCCTTCCACCTCCACACGCCGGCCTCGCACGCGAAGCTCTCTGCCCAACTCGTCAAATTCGCAGTCGGCAAAGTGCCAGATGCGTCCCGAAGCATCTTCCTGCGCTGCTGCAAGCCCTTTGAAGTTCATGAGCTTAGCGCCTCTTTAGAGTTCTTAAGAACCACGTAAGGACATTCAGTGGGGGAAAGGATAACGTGAACGCCACTGTTCAGTTGGTGGCATGAATTCTACCGCGGAGGAGTCTGCAAGGCACGCAAAAATCGCGCGACGATTTGCTCTTGTGCCTGGAAATAGTTGCTCCCCATGAGCGAGGGAAGATGCAAGAGACAGAACCACTGGGAGAAGGAGTAGAACATGCATCGTAAAACTGCAAGAGCGACTCTATTGTGCCTCATCTTTGCGCTCGCTGGCGGAGCAGCACCGCAATATGCTTCGGCACAAAGTGTTTGGAAGAAGCTGAAGATCGCCGCCCTGCAACAGGCATGCAGGGGCGGCGACCAGCAGGCTTGCCAGGCTCTGGCGAAGATGGGTCAGGCACCGACAGGGCAACAGAGGCCGGTTCCTCGACAGCAGGCCGGGCAGTTGCCGTCCCGGCAGGGAACGCAGCAAGCCGTCGCCCAGCCGCAGAATGAGTCCGGGCCAATCAAGCCTCCAGCGGGTACCAGGGTCGAAGAGCAACTGATGGCCCCGATTGATCAGGAGACAAGCTATTCGATTAGCCCGCACGGAATGCATATCGCAACAGTCGAGGACAGCGGCAGCCGGATCGTCGTCTACTACGACGGCGTTGCAGGGCCGAAATTTGATGAGATTCTGTCGAACCCCGAAGACACCAACAAGAAAGAACTGGTCTTCAGCCCCGACGGCAAGCGCTATGCGTATTGCGGCCGCATCGGCGAGCAGTGGGTGGTGATGGTGGACGGCAAGGAGCTGGCGAGGGGCTCAGAGTCGAACATGGGCCAAATCACGGGCGAAAACTGCAAGCTCGGGTTCACCTCAAACAGCCAGCATGTTTTCTATACAGCGCATTTCGAGCCGACGGGTGGGGGCCACGAGTACACACGCTTCGTCTTAGACGGCAAACCCGCGCCGCTCGATGGCTCATTCCACTTCGTTCCAGCATTCAGCCCGGACGGCAATCACTACGCCTTTGTGGAAAACGACCCCGCCGATGCGAACAAATACAGCCTGGTGATCGACGGCAAGACTGCTCCGTATGTCGCCGGCAACCCGCAGTGGAGCGCCGACAGCCAGCATCTCTACACAACACTGAGCCGCAGCATGCCCGGAATCGGCACAGAGACTGAGGCTCTGCTGGATGGGAAGCCCTTCCTGAAGGCCACGGACATTAAGCTTTTTGTACCTCAAAAGGGAAACATGGTTGTCGCCCAGGTGATGGTGGGCAGGCCCAACGAGCCCTACCATCGCTTCCTGGTGATCGACGGCAAAAAGGTGCCGGGCAGCGAAGCCGAGAACCCCAACGGCCAGATTGAATCGGTCACGATCAGCCCCGACGGCCGGCATTATGCCGCCCTGTATAGGACGAATAACTCGAAGTACTACGTGTTTTGGGACGGCAAACGCGAGGAGGAGTACCAGGACGTGAGAGATATCGGCTTCACGGCCGACTCATCGAAAATTGCTTACGCCGCCCAGGCGAACGGTAAGAGCTTCGTCATCTACGGAGATCAGGAATCGGATCCCTGCTTCCCGGATGTCAAAGAGTCCGCGACTGGCATCGTGTTCGCGCAGGTGGGGAACCATGCGGGAGCCGCATGTGGTTTTGGAAATACCCCTCCCACGCTCTTCCTGGATGGAAAATCCATGCCCGCACCGGGCGAAGTTGCTGAATGGCTCAGCTTCACTTCCGACGGCATGCATTACGCCTACATCGCGGGGTACCACGGAGGAGCCCGGCAGCTGGTTCTGGATGGCGTGGTGCAGAAAGAGTCGAACGTGGCTGCCGAGGACGCAGGCGACATCCCGCAGTACCTGTTCAGCCCCGACGGCACCCATATCGCGCATCTCGCAAATTCCCCGGCATCCAACGGAGCCCTCGGCTATGGGATTTTTCTGGACGGAAAATTCATCTACCTGGGCACGTCTGGCATTTCGTCCAACCTGTTCTTCACCCCGGACAGCAAGCATCTCATCTGGGCCCAGCTTGTACGCGGGGTTGTTCCGGGACGCATGCGCATCTTCGTGGACGGAAAACCCGTGGCTGAAGTAGGCACAGCCGTCACACCCGGTCCAGGCCCTTCTCCCTGGCTGGACATTTCTCCCCACGGAACGGTGCGCGTGCTCACGCGAGAGGGAAATTCTCTTGAGCGGCTGACGATCACGCCTTCGCCGAACACGAGTGTGCAGACCTTCCTGGAGGGCGCGCGGTGAAACAGGG
>JAJXXG010000028.1 GCA_021781255.1 Acidobacteriota bacterium | reverse complement strand
CTCTGACCGGATCTATGCGGGCTTGTACGCTGCCGAGCACGATTGGACCAAGGCCGAAGGGCATCTTCGCCGCGCCATCCTGCGCGATCCGCACTCGGTTGAAGCGCATCTCGATCTTGCCGAGGTATTTCTCGATCAAGCTCAACTGCCGGCCTCATTAGAGCAGCTTGAGCAGGCGAGTCGCATGTCTCCAAATTCGGCAACCGTGCTGGCAGAAGTCGGCGAGTCGCTTATTCTCGCCGGACGACTGCCAGAGGGACTTTCCCGTGTTGAGCAGGCTATCAAATCTGACGAAAGCGAAGCTCTCGATGCACTGGGGCTTCCTGTGGAAGGCCGAATCTCCGCCAGCGAGAGGAGCGCCGACCTTCTCGCGCTGTGTGATGCAGCGGAAGAGAAGCTGGAGGCGATGCAACCATCAAGTGTCGCAAGAGATATTGCACTGGCGGGCCTATATGCACTTTCAGGAGATGATGCTGCCGCTGCCCGGGCCTACCAGGGGCTTACCCCTGCTCCGCAAATCGCGAAGCCGAATGAAAGTGTTTTCGAGCGCGCCATGGATGCGATGCATCAGCACCGCTATGACGCGGCCGAGGCAGATCTTCTTCGCTGGCTGGAATTTCACCCCGACGATCTTTCCGCGCGCTATAAGCTGGTTGTCGCGCGTCGTCAAGTCGCCATGGTGCAGATTGCCCGTTTGCTCGCAGTCGCGCCGGACTCCTACCATGTACATCAGTTGCTGGGCCAGCTTTATGTCGACCGCGAAGATGATGAGAAGGCCCTTGCCGAATATCTTGCAGTGGCCGCTGCACGCCCGAATCTTCCCGACGTGCACTTTTGGCTCGGCCATCTCTACTGGAAACATGGCGATGCAGATCATGCATTCGCCGAATTGACCCGTGAATTGGAGATCGATCCGGGACAGCCCGAGGCCAACGGGGAACTGGGCGCCGTTCTTGTCGCGAAAGATCGCGCAGCAGAGGCAATTCCGCATCTCGAGTTGGCTATTCGCAGCAAGCCCGATCTCTGGCCTGCATACCAGCAACTAGGCCAGGCCTACGCAGCACAGAAGAACTATGCCCGAGCTGAAGAAATTCTGAAGCGCGATCTCGCGCATGATCCTGACGGTGGTGCGCACTATCAGCTTGCGCTGGTCCTGCGTGGTGAAGGCAAGACCGCCGAAGCCTCTAAGCTTTTTGCACAGGTGCGCGCCATCAAGACCGAGAGATCGGCCGCCACATCAACCGACGATCATTCTGACGACGGGGCGAAGCCGTGACCAGGAATTGGATCCTCGCACTTACGGTCTTGCTCCTCGCATCTGCCTGTTCACTCACTGCGCAGAGTAGGGCATTGGACGATGGGGTCAGACTGATTCGAGAAGGGCATTTCGATCAAGCTCTGGCCAAGTTGGAGGAGGCACATCGACTCGCCCCCCAGGATGCAACGATCGAGAACCTGCTTGGGATCACAGAGACCCAACTCAATCACCCAGACAAGGCCGCAATCCACTATCGCAATGCAATTCGGCTTGACCCCTCGCAAGCGGCGCCGCATCGGAACCTTGGCTTCAGTCTGCTCACTGGAAAGCAATATGGGCCTGCGGAACTGGAGTTGCGGGAAGCGTCACGTCTGGATCCCGGCGATACTTTTGCCCACTACTATTTGTTCCTCCTTGCGCTTGCTACGCATCATGATGCCGAAGCGCTCAATCAGGCTTCTCATGCGGGGAATCTGATCGAAAACGATCCCGATGCCGGAGTTGGTTTGATTGAAGCCGAAATCCGTCTGGGGCGTGCGGACGAGGCCTCCAGCCTCATCAAGAACATGGAAGCAGCCAATCAGCTCACCTTAGTGCGGGAGTATGCGATTGCCGTGCTTCTCAGCCAGCACGCATTCTATCGGCAGGCGGTAAGTTGCTTCCAACGGATTGCTTTGCTCGATCCGTCCTGGGAGAGCCGCTACAACGCGGCGCTCGCGTTGCTCTACGATGGACAATTCGCCGAGGCTTCCAAACTTCTTTCCACTCTTCACAACGAGCGCCCTTCCAATGCAGACGCACTTATGTTCCTCGGCTCGGCTTTCGAAATGGAGGATAAGATGCCCGAGGCCTTGGAGGCCTATCGCGCTGCCGCAGTAGCCGATCCCTTCAACCCAGATCGGACACTGGACTACACGCGACTGCTCATGGACATGGACCGCTATGATGAGGCGATCCAATTCATCAAGTCCGAAATGACCGAGACTGCCTCAATGTCACCGATAAAGTTGAGGTTCGGCGCAGTTGAGATGATCAAAGGCGACTATGGCGCCGCACGCGATGCCTTCAATGCGGCGCTTGCTGACAATCCGGAACTCGATGCGGCGTATGTTGGCCTCGCACAAACCTATGCGCGTCAGGGCAATGACACAGAGGCCGTTGGCATCCTCGAAGCGGCGCGCTCCAAACGGCCTGGCCACTATCTTCTCGAATACTATTTTGGCCTTTTGGCTAGCCGATTGGGCCGCGAGGAAGAGGCTATCGTCGCACTAGAACGTGCGGCACGGCTGGAACCCAAGTCCCCCGATCCATCGTTTGAACTCGGGAAGATCTACGCATCTGAACAGGATTGGCCGAGCGCCCGAAAGGCGTTCGAGCACGTTGTGGAGCTGAATCCTCAATTCGCGCCAGCCCATTATCAGTTAAGTCAGATCGATGCGCACCTAGGGCTTCACGCAGAGTCCCAACGCGAAGCGCAGCAGACCAAGAATCTCATGGACACACAACGCGAGGAAGTTCTCCGCAAACAGCGCGAGCGGGCCGGAGGCTTCCAACCGCAGACAGCAGCATCTCGTCCTTAGAACTTATCCGTAAATAATGATTATCCGCCGCCAGCAGATCAATGCCGCGGCTAAAGTGAGCAGCGCGACGAAACTGGCTTTAGTATTCTCGAAACTGACCAGAAGTTTGCGGAAGCGATTCAACCAGGAATGGCTTCTTTCCACGACCCAGCGTATGGCCTTGTACCCAGGCTTGTTGCGCTTGGCGTCCGCATCCTCTTTGCGCTGCTTGATGTGCGGCCGATAATGGCGCGCCATGGCAGCTTTGCGGGCCGGATCACCTTTGTATCCGGCGTCGGCGCACAGGCGCTGAGGCTTCCCCTTGCGCGGCTTCGGCCGCTTGCACACCAGCCGGTCCAGGGTAGCGGCCAGCAGCTTCACGTCATGCAGGTTGGCTCCGCTGGCGACGAACGACAGCGGGACACCACGCGCGTCCACCAACAAGCTTCTTTTGCGCCCACTTTTTCCCCCGATCCGTCGGGTTCGGCCCCACGCATTCGACTGCCAGAGGAGCTTTCCCCGTGGCCCCATCGATGCTTTGCCAGTTCCAGGCGATGCCCTCCATCTCGTCGTACTCGGCCAGGCCGGCCCTCCATATCTTGAGGAAAAAGCCCTTCTGGGCGCGGGGGTAAATGGTTACCACGGTGGGCAGGGACGAAGCCGTGATTCGTGAGTACATTCGCAACCAGGAGAAGGAAGACCAACGGCTGGACCAACTCAACATGTGGAAGTGACTAGCCACCGTTAAGGTGGCCCAACGTAACCGGAGCCGCGCTAGGGACCCCGCTCAAGCTTTGAGGGGCTCCCGATAATGATTCGTCCGTACGCGTTCGGGCAACCACATTCTTCCGGCCATTATTTGCGCAACTACAATGGATGGTGTGAGAACTCGCGTAGATGATGCAAATTGCTCCGCGCCTTCATCCTGGCAGCCGCTCCCTAGAATCTTCCCGGCTCTTGCGGCACGGACCGGTGGGTCGCTGTTGCTCGAAACAGCCAAACCGGACACCCGGGACGACAAGAGCTTCTTCTTTCTTGACCCTATCGCGGAACTGATTGCGTGGACGAGAAGAGACCTCGACAAGATGCTTTCGCAGATAGATCGCTTCACCGCGGAAGGGAGGCTCGTTGCCGGTTTCTTTGCCTATGAGTGCGGAGAACATTTCGTTGACCTGCCTCCGAAAGAGTCCGAATGTGAAAGCCTGCGCAAGCCCCTAGCATGGCTCGGTGTCTTTACGGACGTCGTCGAATTCGATCATCAGACTGGTGTGATCCGTGGAGATCTCCCCGAAATCACAATAGAGCACGGAATCACTAATGTGGCGAATACGATCTGTACTAAAGGGCTTGAGATTCCCAGAGATGTTTACGCGGAAAAGCTTGGTCAGATTCAGGAATACCTGAGAGCCGGCGACAGCTATCAGGTAAATTTCACCGATCAGATTCGAGGTTTGACAGATGCGCCGCCCTTGGCAATCTACGAGGCTCTTCTGCGGGAGCAGCCAGTTCCGTTCGCCGCTTACCTGAATAGTCCGTATGGGGCAATTCTGTCTTTCTCTCCCGAGATGTTCTATCGCGCTTCTCATGGACGTATCACTGTTTGCCCGATGAAAGGCACTTGGCCACGCGGCGTCAATACTGCTGGTGATCGCGAGGCTGCGCGTTTATTGCGGTACGATGACAAGAATCGAAGCGAACACGTCATGATTGTTGACCTGCTTCGCAATGATCTTGGACGGCTCTGCGAATATGGCTCTGTCCAAGTGAATGAGCTTTTTCGGGTCGATGGCTACAGCACGCTGCTTCAAATGACATCCTCGATTACAGGCCGCCTGCGACAGTCATTAGCGCCATCTGAAATCTTCCGAACGCTTTTTCCGTCCGGCTCCATCACTGGCGCACCGAAGCGCAGAACGATGGAGATCATCCGAGAACTAGAGCGTCGCCCTCGTGGCACCTATACTGGCGCCATCGGATACTTCGGCCCTGCCGGCGAAGCATGTTTCAATGTTGCCATTCGAACGTTGACCGTGGAAGACGGACAATTAACGCTCGGAGTCGGCGGTGGAATCACTGCAGACTCGGTTGTCGAACAGGAATACGAAGAATGCTTACTCAAAGGTACATTCTTGACTCGTCGGCGACCGCGGTTCTCCCTCATTGAAACGATGCGTTGTGAAAATGGGATCAATCTGCTCTCGCTACACATGGAAAGACTTGCTGATTCAGCCGCCTATTTCGGAATCCGCTATGACTCATCGGCGCTGCTGGATGAGATAACGGAAGCGGTACGGAACTGCGGTGACCGAGCCAGTCGTCTGCGCCTTGAGCTTACCCAGGAAGGGAATTGGTCAATCTCAACGGATCAGTTGGAGGAGGTCGTTTGGAACGGTCGAATTGCAATTGCAACGGAGCGCATCGACTCAAAGAATGTTTTCCAATATCACAAAACCACCAACCGCAAGTTCTACGATCGCCGACTTAACTCCGCCCGGCAGGCCGGCTTTGATGAGGTCCTGTTTTTGAACGAATCTGCGCAGCTTACCGAAGGGACGATCAGCAATTTCTTTTTCCGAATCGATGGCAAGTGGAAAACTCCTAAATCCAGTTGCGGTCTATTGCCAGGAGTTCTGCGTGCCTCGATCTTGCGGAACTGCGATGAGGCCATCGAATACGAGCTTGACCTATCGGATCTTCGAAGAATCGACTCTGTTTTTTGCTGCAATGTACTGCGGGGTGCTAGGACGGTGCATTCGTTACACAATTCAGATGGCTCAATAGTTTGGGACTCGTGTTCCAATCCAGGTGCAGCGCACGGACCATGTCTGGACGTGCCAACGAGAACTATGCTTTTCGACGTGACTCGGCTAGCTCGGTGGCGGCATCGCCACTTGGATTGACGCCATAAACGGGCTACTTTTTATCGATTTTTATTCTGCGGGACAGCGCCAAGTTCTCCTTTCGGTCTGGGGCGTTTGTTGAGTGGCGCATGATGCTAC
>JAJXXG010000634.1:536-5820 GCA_021781255.1 Acidobacteriota bacterium | reverse complement strand
TTACGCTGACGGTGCGCGGACAGGAGCCGGATCTGGCGATTATTCTGGAGTAGCAGACGGCAGTGCGTGAGTTGCGACCCGGCGGGCGAGCGCGAAGGCGTTAGCAGCGGTTTCATGCCCTCGGTACCATTGCAACTGCATCGGAGCGATGGAGCCGGCAGTGACCTCTCCCGTGGTAGACGATCAGCCCTTCGCGCGCCGCAGCCGGCGGCGGGTATTGCTGGAGATCGTGTTTGTATACGGGTTCATTGTGGTGATGGAGTGGATGCCGCTGCGCTGGCATCGGGAGCTGTGGATCACGGCCACGGTGGGAGTGGCGCTGGTGGTGCGCGCCTCCTTCGAAGGCTGGCAGGCAATTGGTTTCCGCAAGGCGAACTTCCGGGAGTCGCTGTGGGTTGCTGGAGTGGCGCTCGCGATGACAGCGGCAGCATTTACTGTTTCCGGCCGGCTGCACGTGCTGCACGTGCCGAACGGCTTTCTGCCGTATATAGCGATCTACATTCCTTATACGATTGGTGCGATATTGCAGCAGTTCCTGCTGCAGTGCGTGATCCTGCTTAGGCTTCTGCGGCTGATCCAGCGGCCGGTGATGGCGGCTCTAGTGGCGTCGGTTCTATTTGCTATGGCGCATCTGCCGAACCCGGTGTTGACGCCGATTACTTTGGTGTTGGGTTTCGCGTCCTGCCTCGTATTTCTGTACTACCGCAACATTTATCCGTTGATGATCGCTCACGTGATTCTGGGCGTTGCGGTGTCAATGAGCGTACCACGGGTGGTAGACCACAATATGCGAGTGGGACTCGGGTATCTGCAGTACAACCCGCACCGGCAGGCTCACCCACCAGACCGCTTATTGGAGCCATAGGGACCAGAAGGCATCTACGGTGGCGTGGGTGACGGCGGAGGTGCCTACGCGGCGGCGGGTGCGCCAGGCGCGGCCATAGAAGATGCCGGCGAGGGCCGCCAGCAGCACATAGCGCCAGTTGAAGTGGGCGGCACGCTTGTTGAAGTGCGCAAGACCGAAGAGGCAGGCGGTGAGGAGCAGGGCGCTGGTACGGCCGATAAGCCTTTCCAGCAGGTTCTGCATCCAGCCGCGAAAGAAGAGCTCTTCGGGGACGGCGATGAAGAAGAAGGTGAAGAGCCAGGCGCCGGCTATGGGTAGGAAGCCTGGCCAGACGCGGTGTAGATGCAGGAAGCCGAGTCCAAGGCCGAGCAGGAGTGCGATTGGGGTGTACCAGGCCCATTCTCTGAGGCCGATGCGCAGGTCGCCGAGGCGCAGGCGAAGGTCGAATCCTACGCCGTCGAGTCGACGGATGAACAGGAAACCGTAGATGCCGATGTCGAGGAGAAGGATCTTGTTGAAGATGGCGAGGTGCGCAGGCCAGGCGGCTTCAAACCAGCGCAGGTCGACGGCGAGGCCCAGGGCGGCGAGCGTGAGGAAATCGCGCCAGTTGCCGCGTATGGCCGGGTCGGCGGCGGCGGCTTGATGGAGTAGGAGCGCGATGGCGACGGGAAGAAGCGCGTACAGCGAGAACCAGCCCCAGCGGAAGAGGCCTGCCGTGCTGGCAACCAGTACATAGGGAAGAGAAAGCGCGGCTGGAGCCAGGATACGCAGCCAGCCTGGCGAAGCCTGGACGCGCGCGGCGACTGGTGGGTAAAAGTAGGCTGCCGCAAGATAGGGAGCCAGCGCGAACAGGGCAGCGATCACATTGGCAGGATTGACGAAGGCCATGCCTTCCATTGTGCGCTCACGTCTATCCATGGTTTTCCACTCCTCCACTTTGTCTGCCTTCCTCCGACAAAGCCGCTATTGGGCACTGCCTGGCGGTGTGTGCGCGAGGCCATTTTTCTGAGGAAGAAGCGACGATGCGCGAGGCAAGATATCCGGGGGGTGCGCTGCATGCGGCGAACCACCGGCGATTGATGGAGAAGCTGCCGGCGTTCGTGGCGCGGCACGGAGGCAGTGACGCACGGTTGAACGAACACGCGCTGAATTCCCTGCGTGACTGGCTTGTGTTTCATATCGAGAACGACGACCGGCTGCTGGGTGACTGGATGAGGGAGCGGGTTCGCGATCGTGTGTGGGCAGGGTGCCGAAGCAGGCGCCGTAATGTCTGCACGCCTGGTCATGCGGCAGACGGTGGAGTTTAACTCTCGAAGGATAGCTGGGCCGTCATCCAGGTGGATGAGGAAGGCTTGGGCTCGGAGGCCAACTCGTAGATGAGGCGCTCGAGTACGAGGCGTTTATCGGGTGGCGAGGAGCGGAGTTCGAGATCAGCGCGTGCAACGAGGCGCAGGGCGCGAATGAGTGCGCGCCGGTTCTTGTAGCGCCGGGCCTGGCGGATGAGGTCGTCTGCGGCAAAAGGCGGCATGCGAAAGCCCTGCCAGAGGGCCTGCCAGATGGCGCGGGAGTCGCGCACATTTTTTTCGAGGATGACGAGCATCTGGCGGAAGGTGCGGGCGAGCATGTAGAGGTGGCCGATGGCGGCGTCTTCACCGGCGTCCGAGCTGTTAAGGAGGCCCTGTAGGAGTGCGAGGGCGCGTACACGGTCGTGGGCGCTGATGGCGTCAGTGAGCTCGTAGAGCGAGCGCTGTTTGGCGGCGAGCACCATGGTCTCAACGTCGCCGAGGGTGATCTTGCCGCGGCCGGCTGCGAAGAGGAGGAGTTTCTCCAGTTCGGATGCAACAAGCATCATATCGGCACCGAGGGCATCGACCAGTTCGCGGGCTGCGTCGGGCTCCAGCCGCGTGCCCTGATCTTCTGAGGTGGAGGTGGCCCAGCGGATAGCGTCGTCTTCGGGAACACGCGCCAGTTCGACCATGCCGCAGTGCTCACCCAGCGTCTCCGTGATGCGCTCGTAGCGATTTTTGTCGTCGAGCTCCATGCGACGGGTATCGGAGGGAATACGGAGAAAGTCGGCGATGAAGACGAGCAGGGCCTGGGGGTTTGGGGATTTGAAGTAGCGATCAAGGGCGGCGAACTCGTCCTTTTTTGCGCCTCGGGTGTAAAGCTGCCGAATATTACGCACAAAAATGACTTGAAAGGGCGCCATGAGGGATGGGGTCTGGGCGCGGTCAAGGACCTCAAAGATGCTGGTTACAGCGAGGTCGAGATCGGAGAGACAGAAGTCTTTGAGATCGTGAGGAACGAAGGCTTTGAGAATGGCCGCACGGCAGCGGTCAAGCAGAAAGATCTCGTCGCCGGCGAGAATATAGCCGGGGCGTAGCCTTCCCGTGCCTTTCTGGGCGGCTTCGATCTCGGCGACAAAGCGGCCTGCCGCGGTAAAGCCGGCTCCCCAACGCGCGCCGCTCACGACCGCGGCTCCTGGTGGACGCGACTATTTTGCGGAAACACCATGTGGATTCAGGATAGCGCCCGACGCGGGATGACACCAGAGCGGAAAACCAGGCAGGAATCAAGAAAAGAGCGGGATATACAGTTTTCTTTGTCTTGTGAGCGTTGGCGATGTTGGCGCGTCAGAAGCTCTCAAGGATATCAGCCACTAGTTGGCGCGCAAATTCGCGGGAGAGACGCTGCAAGGCGGCGGGATCTTCCTGGACGAAGGTGGCTAGGTTGATGCTGGACTGGTACTGTTCGCGGTAGACGTAGTTCTTGTTTTGGTAGAGCACGCGGCCGTCACCGTCGTTCAGCGTAACGGAGGCGACGATGGTGATAACAAAGCTCGAAGACTGCTGTGTGGCGGTGTTGTAGGTAAGCGGCACGACGGTCTGCTTGAGGATGGTTCCGTGAAGGACCGCGTCGGCATCGGTACCCCCATCGGTGGTGATGCGCAGGCGGGTGCGCGTCATGAGCTCGCGCACCACGGCTTCCGTCAAGGCTTTGTCGGTTCCGTTGGACTCAGTGAGCGTGGTGAAGACGGGCACTGCGAGGGTGTGGACATTGGGCGGCAGGTGCGTTGCCGCGCCCAGCGTATGGTAGCCGCAGCCGCCGAGGCCGAGCACAGCATACAGAGCGGAGGCCGCGAACGTCAGGCGCACAAACGGAGGCATGAGGCCATTTTATCGCGGGGTTCCTTGGCGCAACGGCGGCAAGAGCGAGCGTATTCTAAAAGCCATGAGCTGGGGTACAAGTTGGACTGCGAACTGGGTTGTGTGGGCGCTGCTGGCAGCGATCTTTGCTGCCGCAACGGCGCTGCTGGCGAAGGTGGGCGTGGCGCATGTGGACTCAAACCTGGCGACGGCACTACGCACCAGCGTAGTGGTGGTATTTGCATGGGCCATTGCGATTGCACTTGGCAAGCATGGGGAGATTCGTGCACTCGACCGCCGAACGGTGATGTTTCTGGCGCTTTCGGGAATTGCCACGGGGCTGTCTTGGATCTGCTACTTTCGCGCTTTGCAACTGGGGCCGGCTTCGCGCGTGGCGCCGCTGGACAAGCTGAGTGTGCCGCTGGTAATGATCTTTGCGTGGCTGCTGCTGGGCGAAAAGCTGAATACGGCAGCGCTGGTAGGTGGAGTGTTGATCACAGCAGGGGCGATTGTGATGGTGCTGGCGTGACCCCATCAGGGCGCTGCGCAGGAACCTTTTCGGTGGACGCGAAGGTCGCGCCTCTTCGAGTTCGAGTCGGCGAACGATATCCGGTTCGCGGTACCGCGGTCCTGAAGGTGCTCTAGCGATAGGCTGAGTTGTCGAACCGGCTCATATCGAGGGAGTCGTCGAGGACGCCGAGGGTGATGACTGCGAAGGTAAAGACCTGGGTTTCGGGTTCGAGATGTCCGCCGAAGGCGCGATTGGCATCGGCGAGCACAATGTGAGGATGCACGCGGCCGTCCATAACCATGCCGCTCATAGTGACGATGTCAGCCGGAGCGGTAGGATTCTTGATGAACATGTCCCTGGAGGGCATATCACGATTTGAAACCTGGTGAATCTGGTAGCCGCGCACGGAGCCGAAGGCAGAGAGAATCACGGCGTTCCTGATCTTTTGCTGGGCGATCATCTGCTGAAGGCCTGCGAGGAGATCGGCGCCGAATTTGAAGCGCAGTACAACGATACGTTGGAGATGACCGCTGACGGCGAAGACGTCGGGTACGTCAGGGTTGTTGGGTTTAGAGTCAACCGTGGGATTGCCGGTGGCGTGGCTGATCTCGTGACGGGTTTCCTGTGCGTGTAGCGTGAGACCGTAAGCCAATAGAGCTACGATGAGAATCTTTTTCATGACGATGCTCCCAGATGAGGATGTGGAGCGGATGCCAGGTAGTGTTCTTACGATCCCATCCTTTTCCGTGAGAAGTGTAGAAACGGATGGCCGCGGTTGACTGT
>JAJXXG010000634.1:0-526 GCA_021781255.1 Acidobacteriota bacterium | reverse complement strand
AGGTTGACGAGAGCGCATTGCAGCCGGCTGGCGTCCCGTTTCCCCGCATACGTCCTAAAATGGAATATCGTCGTCGGAGATCTCGGCTGACTGGGCGTATTCGTCGTTGGATGCGGGCTGGCGCTGGTCCATGTTGTTGGAGGAATTGGAGGAACTGGAGGCGCGGCTGTAGCTGCCTCCGTCTTCGCGGCCTGAGAGCAAGGAGAGGTCGTTGACAAGAATTTCAGTGCGATATTTCTTCTGGCCGGTTTCCTTGTCGTCCCAACTACGGGTCTGGATTTTGCCCTCGATGTAAAGCTTGGAACCTTTTTTGACGTAGTCGCGGACAATCTCTGCAGTGCGTTTGAACGCGACGAGATTATGCCATTCGGTGCGGTCCTGCCAGTTGCCCTGCGCGTCCTGGAAGCGGTCACTGGTGGCGAGGGTGAAATTGGCTACCATAGTGCCACCGCCGGTGGAGCGGATCTCCGGGTCTTTCCCCACATTTCCTAAAAGAATGACTTTGTTGACGCTCTTGGCCATGTTC